>NZ_JBEZNQ010000016.1:0-123364 GCF_040653315.1 Streptomyces sp. NPDC047981
GGGCGGACACGGCCTCGGCGTCGAGCTCGTTCCACCAGTCGGGGAGCGAGCCTGTGTGGCCGAGGGCGTTCGACGTCCGGTAGTCCTCGCCGAAGTGCCAGTACAGCTGCCAGACGTACTCTCGCCAACCGGCGATCTGCCGGACGAGCCCCTCGACGGAGTTCAGGGGAGCCTCGCCGGACCGCCAGGCGGCTTCCGCCGCCTCCACGCACTCCGCCGGGTCGAGGAGACCCAGGTTGAGGGAGGTGGACAGCAGGCTGTGGCTCAGGGTCCCGTCGGCGGCCAGCATCGCGTCCTCGTGAGCGCCGAAGCCGGCCAGCCGGTGGCGCACGAATCGGCGCAGCGCGGCGAGCGCCTCGCGGCGGTCGGCGGGGAACAGCCGAGGGCCGTCGCGACCGACGAAGGTGACGTCCCCGTCCTGCTCCCAGCGGTCGAGATCGCGCCGGACGTCCGCGTCGATGGAGTCTTCCCTCGGCCGGTACGGGGCCGGCGCCCCCAGCGTCGTGGCTCCCCGGGGAGGCGGCTCCCGGTTCTCGTGGTCCAGGTTCCACGTGCCGCCCACCGGCCTGTCGTGGTCCATGAGCAGATCGTGGTCCCGGCGTACGTGCCGGTAGAAGGCTTCCATCCGGAGTTCCCGGTGCCCGGCCGCCCACGTGGCGAAGTCCTCCTGGCGGACCAGAAAGCCGCGCGGCGGCAGGACGGTGACGTTCGGCAGGGACCGTACGAGAGCCAGCGCGGCCCGCGACGTGGGGTGGTGCACGGACACGGGCCCGTCACCCACGACCTGACGCAGCCCTTCCCGGTAGGTGTCCGCTCGGACGTACGTGACCCGGTCGCCCAGTTCCGCGGCGCGGTGCCGCATCGCGGAGAGGACCAGATGAGCCTTCGCCCGGTGGAAGCGCCTGCGGCGGAAGACCGCGCGTGACTCGATCATCACGACGGGGGCGTCGCGGGCAGGGGAGCCGCGGCCCGTGAGGAAGGCGGGCCCCAACTGGTCACCGAAGAGCCAGTGCGTAACCCTCATGCCGGTTCAGACCCCTTCCGGGGGCGCTCAGCTTCTGCCTGCCGCCACTACTTCTGCCGGCCTTCTTGCTTCGGATGCGTGCGGCACCCGGGCGCGGCTCGGCGCCCCCTCGAGCGAGGGACCAAAGGCCCTCCCCGCAGGGGCGATCGGCGGGATGTCGCGGCGCGGTCCCTTGCTAGCTTGAGGGAATGGGGGAACCACCGGAAGAAGAACGAAGTCCCTCATGACCAGCGAGAAGAAGACCGTCCACGAGACGTGCAGGACCCGCAAGACTCGCAAGGCCGAGCGGGAGACGGCCCGCGAGCGGCTGCACGCCGAGCGTCAGGCCGTGGCCGACCGGGCCCTGGTGCGCAGGCGCGTGCTGGTCGCGGGCGGCGCGGTCCTCGCCCTCACCCTCGCCGTCGGGGCCGGTATCGCCATCGGCGCCGGCAGCGGCGAAGCGGACGTGGCCGAAGGCAGGCCACTGGTGATCCCGGCGAACGCCACCGGCAAGGACGGCACGCTCATCACCCTCGGCAAGCCGGACGCGCCCACCACCCTCGACGTGTACGAGGACATGCGCTGCCCCTACTGCGCCACGTTCGAGCAGAAGCTCGGCCCCACGCTCAAGAACCTGGCCGAGTCGGGCAGGGCGAGGATCGACTTCCACATGGCCGCGTTCCTGGACAAGAGCCTCGGCGGCAAGGGCTCCAAGACCTCGCTCGCGGCCCTGGGCGCCGCGTTGAACGAGAGCCCGGACAAGTTCAGTGCCTTCCACGCCGTGCTGTACGCGGCCCACCCGAAGGACGAGACCGACGACGTCTTCGGCAGCACCGCCAAGCTCCTCGATCTCGCCGACCAGGTCCCCGGGCTGCGTACCCCGGCTTTCAACAAGGCGGTGAAGGAGGGCACTTATCTGCCCTGGGCGGCCGAGGTCGCCGACGCCTTCTACGCCGACGACGTGTCCGGCACGCCGACGGTGAAGGCGAACGGCAAGAAGCTCACCGTGATCGGCGAGGACGGCGAGGCCGTCAGCCCGCAGGACTTCACCCGCCAGGTGGACGCGGCCGCCACGGCGAAGTAGCAGCCGCCCGCCATCGGCGCAGACCCCGGTGAGTATCGTGAGTACGGTGGCGGGCATGTCCGAACACGATGCCCTCACCGCCACCCGCGAGGCGTACGACGCCGCCGCCTCCACCTACGCCCGGCTGTTCAGCGACTCGCTCCGTGACAGCCCCCTGGACCGGGCGATCCTCGGCGTCTTCGCCGAGGCCGTACGGGAGGGCGGGGACGGCCGGGTGGCCGATCTGGGCTGCGGGCCCGGCCATGTCACGGCTCACATGGCCGAGTTGGGGCTGAACGCGTTCGGGGTCGACGCCTCCCCGGCCATGGTCGAGTTGGCGCGACAGGCCCACCCCCGGCTGCGGTTCGACGTAGGTTCGATGTCCGCCCTCGGCATCGCCGACGGCGCGCTGGGCGGCGTCCTGTCACGGTGGTCCATCATCCACATCCCGCCGCCGGAACTCCCCGGCATCCTGCGGGAGTTCCGGCGTGTGCTGGCAACGGGAGGTCATCTGCTCCTCGGCTTCTCGGCGAGCGAGGACGCGTCCCACCCGACGCAGGTCTTCGACCACGCCGTCGCACCGGCCTACCGCTGGTGGCCCGACCATCTCGCCGCGCTGCTGCGCGAGCACGGGTTCGCCGAGGTGGCCCGGACGGTGCGCGCACCTCAGCCCACGGACCGCAGGCAGTTCCAGGAGGTCCATCTCCTCGCGCGCCTTGCGTAGGGTCGGGACCATGGACACCGAGATCACGGAAACGGCGGAGCGCACGGCCGGCGCCTGGCAGCAACTGACCGCATGGCTGCACGAGCACGCCCCCACCTCGTACGCCTCGATCCTGCCACCCGCCCCGGAGGCCGAGATCGCGGAGGCGGAGGGCCGCCTCAGGCAGTACTGCGGGTTCGGCGTCCCGCCCGAACTGGTCGCCCTCTGGCGGCTCGCCGGAGGCGTGCGGCAGCTCGACATCGAGGAGTACGACGAAGAGGGCGAGGTGGGCACCGGGGCGTTCCTGCCGCACGGGGTGCTGCTCACGCCGGAGCAGTCGATCCGGCCCCGGCTCGACGGTCTCGACGCCCACGGCAAGGACTACTGGGACGGCGCCGAGTGGGCGGCCCCCTTCGGGAACTACAGCGAGGCGACCGACATCGGTCTCTATCTGTCGGCCGACGGCCTCGGCAAGTGGAGGAGCTACGAGGGCTTGTTCATGGATGCCCCGCTCTTCCCCTCCATCGCCGCGTACCTGGAGTCCGTCGTCCGGACGCTCCGCGAGGGCCCGGCCGACCTGATGGGCCCCGAAGTGCCCGGCGTCGTGTACGGGTGCCTCGTCTGGGAGGACCCGAGGTATCCGACGCTCGACGAGGCGCTCCCCGACTGGCGACCCGTCCACGCGCTCCGCTAGACGGGCAGGGCCCACCCCGGGTGCCTCCGGGGTGGGCCCTGCCGTTCTCACCGCAGCGGCGCTACGGCTTCGTCATCGTGCAGATCAGCTCGGCCTTCGAGGTGTCGCAGCCCTTGAACCAGGCGTTGCCCGGGTCCAGGAAGTACGCCTGCTCGTCCAGGAGCCGCATCTGGCGCGCGAAGTCGCCGAACGGCCGCATCGAACCCTGGTTGACGTCACCGGACATCGACGACCTGCCGCAGTTCTCGTCGAACGTCGGCGGGTCGTACCGGGTGTCGTCGAGGAAGTGGACGCTTCCGTCGTCCGTCGTGGCGGACACGGTCTGCATGCAGTCCGCGCCACCGTTCGGCGCCTCGTTCTTGCCGCCGTCGACGGCCTTCATGCCGGCCGACTGGTACGTCGACGCGAACGGGAACTCGTCGCAGTTGACCTCGTCGAAGTGGGGTCCCGAGTGGTGCAGGGCCGTCTTCGGGTGGGGCAGGAACGTCTTGCGCGGAACCCAGCCCGTGCCGGCCGACTTCGGCCCCTTGTAGCGGGTGCACATGGCGTCCCGGCTCTTCTGGGAGTCGTAGTTGTGCTTGTTCCGTGCCTGCGGCGGCAGGTACTGCAGCGGGGCGTCCCAGCTCTGGCCCACGCCCTTGACCTTGGACTTGTTCTGGATCACCCAGGCGTGGGCGGCCGCCTCCGGGTACGCGGCGGTGTTGAACACGTACGTCGGGGCGTACTGCGGCAGCACACAGCCCGGGGCGCCGTACGAGGCGACCTTGTCGCAGGTCACCAGGAGCTGCGGGGACTGCCACGACGCGTAGTCGTCGCGCCACTCGCCCTTCTTGCCGTTCAGGCCCGGCGGGGGCTCCACCTCGGTGACCGGCCGGCCGTTGAAGGACACCAGCATGCTCTTGGACTGGTCGTCGTCGGTGGTGCCGGCGGCGTTGTCCACCGCGCCGTTCCACTTGTGGTCGGCCGTACCGGTCGCCATGTGGGTGTCGACCGGGTCGTTGCCGTTCATGCCTCCCTTCCAGGTGAGGTCGCCGTAGAAGTCGATGTTCTGACGCTGGCTGTCACCGCCGCTGTTGCAGCCGTCGCTCACGCACATCGAGTCGAACCAGGCGCCCGGGTTGCCGGCGCCCATCACCACCGCGCGCTCGTCGCCGGGGAAGTTGTTGTAGACCGGGTTGATCTGCACCCAGGTCTTGATGGCGTCACCGTGGGCGTCCGTCTTGACCTGGAAGTGGACCTCGAAGTTGGCCTGGTACTTCACCGGGACGACGCCGTCCTCCAGCTTGCTCTCCGCGGTGAAGGAGAGGTCGAAGAAGACACAGGCCTGCGTCCGCGTCATCAGCGACTTCTGGGCCTCGCCGAACAGAGTGGGCTGGCACCAGGAGTCCTTCACGATCGGGTCGGGACGCGAGCCGGCGCGCAGCCCCTGCTCCCGCGCGGCCTTCTGCGTGAAGGCCTTGGAGGCCTGGTCCCTCGGGGTGATCGTGACCTGGGTGTCGTCGCCGGTCGTGAAGGTACGGGCGGCGGCGGAGGCGGAACTCCCCTGCTTCCAGCCGTCCCAGGCGGGCTTCGGAGGATCGGTGGGGTCCGGCTGCTGAGAGCTGGTGTCGTTGGCCGGGAGCTTGATGTCGATCTTCGGCGCCCGGTTGTAGTCCCGGTTCCCGGCGGTGAACCCGTAGTCCTTGATCGGGCCCACGTTGCCCGCGCGGTCCACGGTGCGGGTCTGCGCCACGTGGTTGCCGTCCGCCGCGGGGGTGACCGCGTAGGAGGCGTCCGGAGCGGCCGGGGCGGCGGGGGCCGCGACGGCCCTGGCCGCCGCCGTGCCCGAGGTGGTGTTCACCGAGGACCAGCCGGCGTCGTCCGCGTCGTCGGAGTACGGGTCGAGGCGGTAGCGCACCTCGTAGGCGTCCGCGGCACCGGTGGTGACGGCGAAGTCGCCCGGGACGCCGGCACCGCCGCCGCCCCAGTTCTCCGGGTAGGTCGCCGAGCTGACGCTCTGTGGCACACCGGGGGCTGTGGTGTCGACGACGAACTGGGTCCAGGGGGACCAGCTCAGGTTGTAGTGCGTGCCGTCGTAGGCGTTCGTACGGAACTTGTACGTCCGGCCGTCCTGCAGCTGCCCCGCCGGGACGGTGACCGAGGCCGGCTTGCCCGAGTCCACGAAGGCGGACACGATCAGGCCCTCCCCGGCCGGGGTGGTGATGGGCGTGTTCGTCGCCGCGTCGTACACCTGGAAGGTCCCGTTGACCTTGTCGCCGTCGGGGTCGGTGAAGGTGTCACGCAGGGTGGGGGTGGTGGAGCCGACCGCCCACACGCCCGCGTACGACCTGAACGGCGCGCCTGCCTGGCGGTTGGTGCCGTCGGAGGGCCGGTAGTTGTAGGTGACGGTCAGCTTGGGCTGGTTGGCCGAGTTGTTCGCGGAGTTGACCCGCTTCCACGCGCGGACGTCGTCGGTGGCCGCGCGCAGGCCCATGTGGCCGCGCGTGGCCTTGGCGGACGCCCAGGTCTGGACGAGCGTGTCGACGTCGGCGTTGATCCAGCCGTCGGGCTGGGCGGCGCACTCCGGATTGCCCTTGGTCTCGGCCGAGGAGTGGTACTCCTTGTTCCAGGTGGGCTGCGCGGTCCAGCGCGAGGACGTGGACGGAGCGCTGGTGTCCCACACGGTCCAGGACTGGGCGGCGCAGTCGGTGTTGCCCGAGTGGAAGTTCCACAGCGCCAGGTTGGTGTCGACGATCAGGGCGTCCTGGATCGGCGTGGTGTTCCAGCTGATGAACGAGCGGGCGGTACGCGGCGTGCCGTCGGGGTTCTTCGTGCCGGGGTTGCCGAGGTCGAGTTCGGTGTCGTTGGACCAGTCGACGGTCTCGCCCTGCTGCACGTAGGTGTCGAAGGTGTTCGACAGCGCGGAGGTGGAGGGGTCGACGGTGACGGGGTACGTCGTCGCCGGGTCGGCGAGGAAGGCCGCCGAGGGGGTGACGACCAGGTCGAGTTCGCCGTCGCCCTTGTCCACGACCTTCATGTCGACCCGGGCGCGACGGGTGTGCTCGCCGGACCGCTCGTCGACGGAGGCGTCCCACATGACGGGGGCGGGCATGGTGGCCCGCTCGGCGCCCGTCCCGGCATCGGTGAAGGTGACCGAGCCGTCCGTGTTCGCCCGCGCCTTGAGGCCCTTGGCCTTGACGGGGAGGGTGTACGTGTACGCGCCGGTGGGCCGCTCGCGCACCTCGACGAACTGCTCGAAGCCCGTACGGGTGGCCTCGACGACGACATCGGCGCCGGGCACGGCGTTCCGGTAGCGGGCGCGGGTGCCGTCCAGTTCGGGCTTGGGCAGGCCGCCCTTCCAACGGAGGGTCACCTGGCTGTCGCCGCTGCCCAGGGTGACCAGGTCGCGGGCCGTGTCGTCCTGCGCGGCGCGCAGGGACTTCGGCCGGACACCGCTCTTGCCGCCGAGACGCAGTCCGCCCGGGTGCGCCTTCGCGGCGACGGTGCCGTCGGCGGCCTCGACCAGGGTGGCGTCGGCCTTCTGCCACGCGCCGTTCTTCCAGACCCGCTCGGGTCCGGCGGTCAGCTCGGTGGTGAGGGTGCCGTCCGGGTTGGCGACGGTGTAGGTGGTGGGGGTCGTCTCGTCGGTGACGACGGTCTTCTTCCCGGTCTTCTTCGCCTCGGCGAGCGCCCAGGCGATCGAGCCCTTCGCGTGCTGGGCCGCCCAGGCCAGGTCCGACTCCCAGATCGCTTGCGGAGAGGGGGAGTTGGCGTGGGTGGTGGCGCCCGGTGCGGTCGTCTCGTCCGGCGCCGCCGCGGCGGTCTGGCCGGATATGAGGGCGGCCTCGGCCGCCAGGAGGAGTGCGGAGGCCAGGGCGATGCGCCCTGTTCGCCGCCGCGCGCCGGAACGTCCGGCTGTGTGTCTGGACACGGGTGTTGCATCCCTTCCGATCCTGCCGCTCAGCAAGATCAACAGGGGACGCTAGCCGCGGTCGGTGCCCGTGCCGTGAGCGGAATATGAGATTCCGCGTGATGATCAACATGGTTGCCCGAGCGAACGTGTTTGTTCCGTGGAGGTCCTCGGGGAGGAGTGGAGATCTTGCAGGAGCTTGTGGAACCGGCGCTGTCCACCGGCGAGTTCGGGACAGGCCGGGTCGCCCGACGACGTGTGCCCCCGCCGTACGGGCGGGGGCACACGGGTCATGTGCGGCGGATCCGCCCGCGGGTCAGGTGATGGTCCACCGCTGCAACGACGAGGAAGTGTCGGCCTGTTGGGTCACCAGGGCGCCGTTCGCCGTCGACGCGGTGGTGAGGGCAAGCCCGCTCCTGAGCGAGGCGACCGTGTAGGTGCCGTCCGCCCGGCGCGTGGCGGTCCAGCGCTGGTTCGTGCCACCCGTGCACGTCCACTGGATCACCTTCGCGCCGGCCGCGGTCGAACCGCCGTCGACGTCCGCGCAGAGCCCCGACTCGACGTTGACCAGCTCGTACGAGCCGTCCGGCTGCCGGGTGAAGCGCCAGCTCTGGTTGGCCCCGCCGTTCACCGCGTACGTGATGAGCTGGGTGCCCGGGGTCGTGCTGTGCCCCGGGTTGTCGAGGGCCTTGCCGCCGGTGACCAGGGTGCGGACGCCGTCGAGGGAGACGGGCGCCTCGCCCACGGGGGTGAGGGTGAGCGTCTGCTCCGCCGCCGTGCGCGCCCCGCCGACCCCGGTTCCCGAGGTGTCGGTCCAGGAGCGGCCGGGCGTGGTCTCGGCCGGCCGCGCGGAGTCGGCCGACATGCCGATCATCAGCCCGCTGTAGCGGTTCACCAGCCGGTACGTACCGGTCGGCGCCCCTGCGGAGGTCGTGCCGGGGAGCACGAACCACTGCTGCCCGACCGTCGGACCGCCCGCCCCGACCGCCGTCACGGTCGGCCTGGTGCCCCAGGCGCGGCTGCCCGTGGTGGAGGAGTCGACGCCCAGAAGTCCGCCGGTGGCGCCGTTGGCGATCCGGTAGGCGCCGTCGCCGAGCGACGTGAACGTCCACGTCTCCAGGGCCGCTCCCGTGGGCGCCGCCACGGAGGTGGTGGCCGACCCACCGGAGACCTGGGCGAGGACGCGCCCGCCGCCCGACGTGATCCGATGGGTGCGGCTCGTGTCGACAGGGGCGGCCGGCGCCGACGTACCGATGGAGACGTTGACGTACTCGCTGGACGATCCGCCCGAGCAGCCGAAGGAGCAGTACGAGCGGAAGTCCCTGCCCACGATCGCCGAACTCGTGCGGTTCGTGCTGTCCAGGAACCAGCGGTACCAGGAGGCGTTGGTGTGACCGCCGGTGTCCCCGATCAGCCGCCACCGCTGCTTCGACAGGTCGTCGGTGGCGTAGAACTGCTGCGGAGCGCCGCCGCTCTGGTCCACGGCCTGGGGCTGGCCGATGTACAGGCCCAGATGCGCGTTGTACGTGATGTCCATGACGAACAGCGGGGACGTCGGGGGCATCAGCCCGGCCGCGACCTGCTGGCTCACCGTCCCGGCCGTCGCCGGGTCGTACTCGTCGGCGACGGGGGTGTAGCCGGTCGTACTGGAGGCGCCGACCGGCACCATGTTGCTCTCCCGGCCCCCGACGCCCGGCTCGGTCCAGGCGCCGTCGTACCACTTCCGCCAGGAACCGGGCGCCATCTTGCCCGAGATCGGAGCGCGGGCCACATGCGCGTGGAAGGCCTTCCAGCCGCCACCCTTCTCCACGATCCGGGAGCCGTAGAAGACATAGAAGTAGCCCGAAGCGGTGTCGACGAACAGCCGCGGATCGCCGTCGCCGTAGTGGTACGTCTGCTGCGGGAAGGCGGCCGTGTCGCCGCGCTTCGTGCTGTACGGAGACGTGATGACGTGGGACCTGATCCGCCAGGTCCGGCCCCGGTCGGTGGAGACCGCGTAGTCGATGCCGTCGTAGTGGACACCGTCACCGAACGGCTGCGGGGTGAACTCGTTGTGCACCAGGCCGTACCAGTCGCCGGTGTCCGGGTCGACCCACACCCCCGCCAGGTCGCAGAAGTTCTTCTGGGAGTAGCCCGACCCGGCCGGCGGGGCGGTGGACTCCAGGCCCGTCGGGCTGTTGTTGCACCGCCAGGTCGTGTCGTTGTTCCTGTCGTCCGGGTTCGCCGGGTCCACGGCGTCGCTGACCGCGCTCGACCGGGTGGCCGTGTCGAAGTCGGAGCCGGTGAAGAAGGTCCACTTCCTGGGCTGCGTCGCTCCGTAGAGCGCGTGGGCCTGCTGGAACCAGAAGGTGCCGTCCCTGTCGATGTAGGGGGCCGCGGGCGTGTCGTCCGGGTGGGTCCAGGACCCCTTGGCGCCCACGGTCACGGTGTACGTAGCCGCGGGAGCCACAGGGGCTGTTGGCGCGGCGGGAGCCGCCGGCGCGGCGGGAGCGGCCTCGGCGGGCGGGATCGCCGAGGCACCCCCGCCGCCGGTCAGGGTGAGCGTCACGGCGGCGAGCGCGGTGACCATGAGGGATCTTCGAGCGGGCATGGAGCACTCCTCCCCGGGGCGCCGCGCGGGCCGCGTCGGCCGCCCCTCGCGGAACCGGGCGAACCGCAGCCTCCTCGGCCCGGAAGCCCGTGCACATGGACGCATGCGTGGCAGGGCTTGGACTTTGGGCGCGGGCCTTCGGCTCTGAGCTCCTCGACCAGAACCTGCGCGCGTCGTCGCCGTTGGAACACCAGAGCATGGTTCAACGAATCGAGGAGCGCCGAGATGCCGGATCAGTCCGCCGCGGTGGGACGCGGCCGCCAGGACCTTCGGGTGCGCGTGGCGGAGCGATGCCGCGAGATCACCGAGGCCCGCTGGTTCGCCACCGCCGTCTTCCTCCTCATCCTCGGCAACGCCGCCGTCCTCGGAGTGGAGACGTACGCCGGTGTCACCGCCCGCTGGCACGGCGAGCTGCGCGTGGTCGAGCACCTCTTCCTGGCCGCGTTCGCGACGGAGATGCTCCTGCGCGCCGGAGCGCACGCCGCCCGTCCGGGGGACTTCTTCCGGGACCCCTGGAACCTCTTCGACCTGGTCGTCGTCGTCGCCGCCTTCGTCCCGGCCGCCCGTGAGAACTCCACCGTCCTGCGGCTGCTCCGCCTCGCCCGGGTGCTGCGTGCCGCGCGTTTCCTGCCCCAGCTGCGGATCGTCCTCGTCGCCGTCGGCCGCAGCCTGCCGGGCACGGTCAGCTTCCTGCTGGTCGGAGCGCTGCTGCTGTACGTGTACGCGATGGTCGGCTGGGTCTTCTTCGCCCCGCACGACCCGGAGCACTTCGGCTCGATCGGCCGGGCCGTCCTCACCCTCTTCCTGCTCATGACCCTCGACGGGCTCGGCGACGCCGTCCACGCCGGCCTGGAGATCTCCCGCTGGAGTTTCCTCTACTACGTCTCGTACGTCCTCATCGCCTCCTTCGTCCTGGTCAACGTGCTGATCGGGGTCGTCATCAACTCACTGGAGGAGGCCAGGGAGATCGAGAAGCAGGAGACCGCGAAGCTCGACGCCGCGAAGCTCGCCAAGCTGCCGGAGTCCGCTGCCGCACGCGGCCATGCCGGTTCTCCTGGCGCGGGCGACGGGGACGGGCCCGACGAGGCGGCGCTGCTGCGGGAACGGATCGCGGCGGCCCGGCGCGCCCTGGACGACGTCGAGTCGGCGCTGCCGCCCCTGCCCCCGCCACGCGCCCACACCGCGCACAAGGACGGATCCGTGGCGGAAGGGGCGCGATTCCGTACATGACGGACTCGGCCGCGCCGCGATGAAGCCCGGTCATGTCCCATGCCGTAGACCGCTGTTCGAAGTTCATGGCCATGACACCCATACCCGTTGAGATGGAGGTGCTCGTTCCACTCCGAAGGAGTCATCGCCTTGAGAAACGTCCTTCGCCGGATCGGCGTCATCGCCGCGGGCACCGCCCTCATCGGCGGCGCGCTGTCCGTCTCACCGGCCTCCGCAGACGACACCCTCGACGTCCAACTCCTCAGCATCACCGACTTCCACGGCTACCTCCAGCCGCCCACCCCCGCACAGGGCGGGCAGATCCCCGCGGGCGGCGGCACCTCCGTGACCGTCGGCGGAGCCGCCTATCTCGCCACCCATCTGGACCGGTTGCGTTCCGGGCACCCCAACTCCGTCTTCTTCTCGACCGGTGACAACTTCTCCGGCTGGCCCTTCGAAGTGGACGCCTTCCAGGACGAGCCGACGATCGAGGTCCTCAACAAGCTGGGGCTGCGCTTCACCGCCGTGGGCAACCACGAGCTGGACGTGTCCCCGAGCTTCCTCGTCGATCACATGGCGAAGGGCACCTGCTTCGGCACGGTCGGAGTGGACAGCTGCTACCAGGACTCCACCGGACAGCGCTTCCACGGCGCGGACTTCGACTTCCTGACCGGCAACATCGTCGACGCCCGGACCGGGAACCCGATCGTCGAGCCGTACCGCATCGAGTGGTTCCGGTCCGCCGAGGGCAAGAGCGTCCCGGTCGGCTTCCTCTCGACGACCACGGAGTCCACCCCCACCGGCTCGACGTCCTTCCAGCCGGGACTCCGCGCCCTGGACCAGGCGAGCACCATCGACCGGTACGTCGGCGAGCTCAAGAGCCGCGGCGTCGAGGCCATCGTCCTCAACGTGCACGAGGGCGGTTCGCCCAAGTCCGCGGCGACCTCCGGCTACGACGTGTGCGACTCCGCCTACGGGCCGGTGATCGACCTGGCGAAGAAGGTCTCCGCGGAGATCGACGCGGTCGTCACCGGAGACTGGCACTCGCGCTTCAACTGCATGGTGCCCGACCCCGCCGGCGTTCCGCGTCCGGTCGTCGAGACCGGCAACCACGGCGCCCTGATCAACGAGATCAAGCTGTCCATCGACCCGGCGACCGGCGAGGTCCTCCGCGACCGCACCCGCTCCGTCAACCACGCCGTCACCCGTGACGTGGCACCCGACCCCGAGGTCAAGAAGATCGTCGACCACTGGGCCGCCCGCGGAGCCGAGCGCTTCGCCGAACCGCTGGCGACCCAGACCGGCCCCTTCACCCGGGCGGCGAACGCCGTCGGCGAGAGCACCGCGGCCGACCTGTACGCCGACGTCCAGTACTGGAACGCCAACCGCACCCGTGAGGGGAAGGCCGATCTGGCGCTGGTCGCCGCGCAGCCCACCAAGGGCAGCAACGCGGTCCGCGCCGACCTTCCGTACACCAAGGGAAGCCACCCCGCCGACGCGGACGGCCGCATCCTGTTCGGCGAGTCCTGGAACGCGTACGGCTACGGGAACCCAGTCCTCACCGTCAGCGTGACGGGGAGCCGGCTGGACGCGATCCTCGAACAGCAGTGGCAGAAGCAGGCGGACGGGTCGGTCAGGTTCGCCCCGCTCGCGGTGTCCAGGAACGTCTCGTACAGCTTCGACCCGACCCGCCCGGTCGGCCGGCGGGTCGCGTTCGGGGACGTGAAGATCAACGGCGTCCCGATCCACGCCGAGGGCACCTACCGGGTGGCCGCGCTCGCGTACACGGTCATCGGCTCCGACGGGTACGACGCCTTCGCCGGCTACACCGACCCCGTCCGCAACGGAGCCGACCACGAGAGCTTCGTGGACTACCTCCGGGCCCACAAGCAGATCGCCCCGGCGCCGCTGACCCGGGTCAGGGTCAAGGGCAGGCAGGTCCCCGGCGCGCCGCCGTCGCCGCGCGATGTCACGCGCCCGGGCGGATCCTGGTAGGTAGGAAGGGACGCGCGGCGGTCCTACGCGTCCCGACGGCGCGAGGAGGCAGACCATGACACGGACACTGGAGTGGACGGTCGGCCTGGAACTGGTCGAAGAGGACGGCAGGACCAAGGCCGAGGCGCATCTGAACACCGGTACGTCGACCCTCACCGGCCACGGCACCGCACGCTGCAACCCGTCGGACGTGGATGTTCCGGCGATCGGTGACGAGCTCGCCGCGAGTCGGGCCATGAAGGACCTGGCCGGTCAGCTGATGCGCGAGGCCAACCGGGAGATGGAAGCGGTGGGCGCGGGGACCGTACCGCAGCACACCGGCCCCGGATACGGCTGGCCGGAGGCGGTCTCCTGACGGGACCGCCGCGCGCACCGGGCCCGTCGGCTCCCCGCCGACGGGCCCGGATCCGCGTCAGGCGCCGGTGCCCGGGGCAGCCACGGCGGACTCGTCCTCGTCGTCACCGCCGTCGGCCTCGGCCTGGGCCTCGCCCTCGGCTTTGTCGCTGTCCTTGTCCTCGTCGTCACCCTCGCCCTCGTCCTCGTCCTCGTACGAGAGGCGGTCGACGACCTCCACGACGCCGTCCACGCTCTCGCAGAGCCGTACGAAGACCGGTGCGAGGCTGCGGCGCTCCAGCGTGCCGCTCAGCGTGACGCGGCCCTCGTCCACGTCGACATGGAGGGCGGCGGGGGAGTGGCGGAGGATCCGGATGACCACGTCCTCCAAGATCTCCTCCTGGATGGCCCGGTCGCGACGGAGGAACAGCTGCAGCAGATCGCTCCGGCTGAGCACCCCGATGAGCTGTCCGTCCGCGTCCACCACCGGCAGCCGCTTCACCCGGTGCCGCTCCATCAGCCGCGCCGCCTCCACCGCCGTCCAGGACGGACGGGCCACCACGACGGGGCTGGACATCATGGCACCGGCGGTGCTCGGACCGTCCTTCGCCGTGTGGCGGCGCAACAGATCCGCCTCGGAGACCACGCCGATCGGCCGGTTCGCCTCGTCCACCACCGGCACGGCGGTGATGCCGTACTCGTCCAGCAGCCGCGCGATCTCCTTGAACGGCGTCCCCGGCTGCACGGCCACCGCCGTCGGCGTCATCAGGTCGGCGACACTGCGGTTGCGCATCGTCCGTTCCGTCCCTTCTCCCGCTCCTCCGTCCATGATCCCTCACATGGCGGGGAGGGCGGCGACGCCGACGCTCCGAAGGCCCGGGGGCGGCCTCTAGTCGAACGGGTCGAGCGTGACGTACGCCTGCTGCGGATTGCCGTCGTGCACCAGGGACTCGTGGGCGCCGACGTCGTCGAACGCGAAGCCGTAGGCCTTGCCGTCGGCCATGCGCGCGTGGATCTCCCGCGAGTAGTGGTTGGTGACCGCGTCCTGGTAGAAGCCGGCCGAGGAACTGTCCGGCTGGTTGGGGTCGGTCAGCAGGGTGGAGCGGTTGTAACCGGCGCAGAGGGTACGGGAGATGGGACCCCGCACCTGGTCGTTCGGCGCGTCGAGCCGCTTGTAGCAGCCGAACACGCTGTCGGAGTCGGGCTTCTGGAACGAGGTGACGACCGCTCCCGTACCGTCGGTGAAGTTCATGACGCCACCGGACACACGGCCGAAGTACTTCACGGACGGCTGGTTCGCGAACGGCGTCACGGTGAGCGTCGAGGTCGCGTACTTCGTCCAGACGCGGTTGATGTAGTCGTCCATCACGTTGGCGGGGAGGGCCCCCGCCTCGATGCCGTGGCCCGGCGCGAGGGTGCGCAGGACGGTGCCGTCGGTGCGGGTCTGGATCAGCTTTCCCCAGCCGCCGGGACGGGCCCGCAGGGAGTCGAGGAAACCGCGGTAGCCGCCGGGCTTGAGCCGGCCGGTGGTCGCGACGCTGCCGTCGGGTCGCTTGACGCCGACTGCGTAGGGGGCCGAGACCATGTCGACCTGGGTGCTGTTGAGCCAGAGGCCGGCGTCGTTGAGCGTGTACTCGGACCAGTTGAAGAGGATGTTCCGGTTGGGATCGCTCGGGTTCTGGACGGCGGGCTGGACGAGTCCGCCGGTCGCGAGCCTGAAGTCGAGCTTCTGGCCGTAGCTGAAGTAGATCCGGCCGGAGAACTTCGGCAGCCGGATCGTCATGGACCGCCCCGGCCCGGGCCCCGCGATGGACGCGTCGGGGGCGGGGACGGGCACCGGGCTGCCGGCCGGCCAGGGGTGGAAGGTGCCGTTGGCGTCCGCCCAGCCCTGACGGCCGGTGGAGAGTTCGGTACCGAGGTTGTAGACGTAGATCTGCTCACCGCGGCCGGAGTTGTTGGTGAAGGTGAGCGGAATGGTGGCCGGGACGGCGGCGGTGCCCGTGGTGGCGGCCTGGACCGTGGGGGAGGGGCCGGCCAGGGTGACGGCGGTGCCGATCAGGGCGGCGGTGGTGACGGACGCGAGCAACGCGAGCCGCGCAGGTCGGCGGCGATGGGAAGGCATGCGGGGGCTCCTCGGGGTGGGGGAACGAGGGCTGAGAGCGCTCTGAGAGCGCTCTCAGGATGGTGAGGATGTGGTGACCCTGTCAATGCTTCGAACGCCCTCGTGCCCATGCGGCGCCCACGGGAGCCGCCGTGCGGGGGCCCTATCTCTTTGGTCAAGGCGGACGGGTGCTGGTTCGGGCGTCTGGAACGATGTGCCTGTGCATGCTGATGATCAGGTTGGCGAGGGTGTCTCTGCGGACCTCGCGGTGTTTCTCCGGAACGCTGACGACGGCCGTCCGGTGAAGATCGTTCCTTCGGTCTGCGGCGGGTGCGGCGGGCGCGTGTTCTTCGTGCTCGTTGACGATGTCGAGGGCGGAGCCGAGCGGGTGTGCGCTGGTTGCGGCGTCCGCGCGTTCATCGCGGATAGCGAGGAGTTCTGGGAGGACGCGGATCCTGGCGAGGCCGGCTGCCCGTGCGGGAGTGAGGAGTTCGAGACTGCGGTCGCGTTCTCGCTCGCCAGCGACGGGTCGGTCCGCTGGGTGACCGTTGGGCTGCGGTGCCAGAAGGACGGTGCCGTGGGGGTCTATGCCGACTGGAAGATCGACTACAGCCCCACGGGTCACCTCCTGGCCATGGTCTAAGCCTGCGGAGCGACCACCCGAACAGGCTGCGGTTCGTAGAAGGTGCCGTCGCGGAGCATGGCGAAAAGCACGTCGGCCCGGCGTCTGGCGAGGCAGAGCAGGGCCTGGGTGTGGTGCTTGCCCTGGGCGATCTTCTTGTCGTAGTAGATCCGCGATGCCGGGTCACCCAGGGCGGCGAACGCGGAGAGGAAGAAGGCCCGTTTGAGCTGCTTGTTTCCCCTCCGGGAGGGCTGTTCGCCTCGGATCGAGGAGCCCGAGCTCCTGGTCGCCGGTGCGAGTCCTGCGTAGGCGGCGAGGTGGCCGGCGGTCGGGAAGGTGCTGCCGTCGCCGACCTCAATGAGGATCCTGGCTCCGGTCCTGACGCCGACTCCCGGCACCGACCTCAGGACCTTCGAAAGAGGGTGAGCCTCCAGCAGTTCCTCGATCCGCCCGGCCAGCAGCTTGCGCTGGTCAAGCACAGCTGTCAGTGATCCGGCCAGGCTCGGGACGATCAGCGCGGCCGCCTCGGTCCCCGGAACGGTGACGGTCTGCTCGTCCAGCGCGGCGAAGATCTCCTCGACCAGCCGCTCGGCCATCCGCGGCGCCTCCGGCCGCAGCAGGGTGACCAGCCGTCGACGGCCGGCCTTGCGGATCTGAGCCGGAGACCCGAACCGCTCCAGCAAGGTGAGGACTGCCGGATGCTGCAACCGCGGCCCCAGCACCCGTTCCAGCGACGGATGGATCTGTGTCAGCAGGCCGTGCAGCCGGTTCGCGACCCTGGTCGCCTCGCCGGCCAGGTCGTCGTCGAACCCGACGATCATCTCCAGCTCGGCGATCGTCTCGTCCTCGCCGTCGATCGCCCGCAGTGTGTGGGGCATCGCGCGGGCGGCGTCAGCGATGATGAACGCGTCCCGCGCGTCCGTCTTGGCCTCGCCTGGGTAGAGGTCGGCGATCCGCCGCATCGTCAGGCCCGGAAGGTAGGCGACCGGGCAGCCCATGTCTCTCGCGACCGCCAGCGGCAGGGCTCCGATCGAGGCCGGCTGGTCGACCACCACAAGCACCGTCCCGTGCTTGGCCTGGAGTTTCGCGAACAGCTCGCGGAGCTTCGGTTCGGTGTTGGGCAGCCGTTTGTCGAACGCCTTCTTCCCGGCCGGAGTGACGGCGGTGGCGTGGTGTTCGCCCTTGCCGACGTCCAGGCCGAGGAAGACGTCGATGTCGCCGGTGTCGATCACGTGCAGGCCCCTCCATCACGTTCTCGTCCGGCCTTGCCTCGGCACCGAGCTGCCACATCCACGTTACGGAGAGCTCTTCCGGCCTTGGGTGAAGCCGGTGCTCAAGCCCCTCATCAGCGGTCCGTCGATGCCTCCGGGCCCGGTGACACCACCCCCCGGATCATCAACCGCAACAAGGGGGGGAAGTCATGCCGGACCCGAAGGCCGGAGGCCCCATTGCGGAGCCACGAAAACGGTAATGGGGGGGCCACCGCGCAGGGATCCGGGAGGCCGGCGCGCGGCCCCTGGGAGGCCACCGACCGGCCCCCCCCGGGATCGCCGAGCGGCGCATCCCGGGGGCGTCGCTCAGTCCAGGTCGAGGACCTCGCGCAGGGCCGCGACCGCGTGCGCCCGGTGCGCGTCGAGCTCGCGCACCACGGCCTCCTCGTCCCCGTGGCGTACGGCCGAGAGGACCGCGCGGTGCTCGCGCACCGCCAGCTCCCGGTTCGGCGTCTCGGTGTAGTACAGCGAGCGGTAGGCGTCGGTGGCGTCCCACAGTGTCGTGACGAGGCGGACCAGGCGCGGCATCCCCGACGCCTCGATCAGGGCGAAGTGGAAGCGGCGGTTCGCCGCGCCCATCGCCGTCACGTCCCCGGCGTCGGCGGCCCGCTCCACCTCCCGCTGGATCTCCTCCAGGGACGCGAGCAGTCCGTCGTCCGCGCGCCGGACTCCGAGCCGGACCGCCTCGGTCTCCAGCAACTCCCGGATCCGGTACACCTCTTCCAGGTCCGCGAGCGACAACTCGGTGACGAAGTAGCCCCGGTGGATGTGATGGACGACGAGTCCCTCACCCTCCAGGATCTTCAGGGCCTCCCGCAGCGGTACGCGGCTGACGTCGAGCCGGGCGGCGAGCGCGTCCTGGCGGATCTGTCCGCCGGGTCGCAGTTCTCCGGTGGAGATCGCGCGCCGCAGCTCCTGGAGGACGAACTGCTGGGCGGTCGGCGGCCGCCCCTTCCGCACCGCGCTGCTCATCGCCTGTGACCCTTCCGTCGTGCTCGTGCTCGTGCTTCGTTCCCGGCTTCCCGCCCGGCCGTCCCGCGCCGTGCGCGGTTCTTGATCCGGACATCTTCCTACGACGGGGTGCCGGGCGCCCGTCCCAGTTCGTCGCGCAGGGCGGCCGTGTGCTCCCCGAGGCGCGGGGGAGCGGTGCGGTACGAGGCGGGGGTGACGCCCAGCGTCACCGGGTTGACGACCTGGCCCGGCCCCGCCGCATCGGCCGGGACGTGCGGCGCGAGACCGAGCCGGTCGGCCAACTCGAAGGCGGCGGCGAGGTCGTTGATCGGGCCACAGGGCACCCCGGCCGCGGTGAGTTCCTCGAACCAGCTGTCGGCGGTCCGCTCGGCGAGCGGACCCGACAGGGCCGCGACCAGTTCCTCGCGGTGGGCGACCCGGGACGGGTTGGTCGCGAAACGGGCGTCGTCCGCGAGAGCCGGCGACCCGAGGCGCGCGCAAAGGGTGCGGAACTGGCGGTCGTTGCCCACGGCGAGGACCAGCGGCCGGTCCCGCGCCTCGAACACCTCGTACGGGGCGATGCTCGGATGCCGGTTGCCCAGGGCGCGCGGGACGACGCCGGCACCGAGATGGGCGGCGGACTGGTTGGTGAGGGCCGACAGCAGGGAGGTCAGCAGCGAGACCTCGACCCGCTGGCCCTCGCCCGTGCGCTCCCGGTGCCGCAGCGCGGCCAGCACCCCGAGGCCCGCGTGGAGGCCGGTGATGACGTCGACCAGAGCGACGCCCGTCTTCGTCCCGGCCCGCCGGGCTCGCCGGTCACGCTCATCAGCCCGCCCATCGCCTGGACGAGGAGGTCGTAGCCGGGCAGACGGGCGCCCTCCGCGGTGCCGAAGCCGGTGACCGAGCAGTAGACGAGCCCGGGGTTGGAGGCGCGGACGTCCTCGTAACCGAGGCCGAGCTTCTCCATCGTGCCGGGCCGGAAGTTCTCCACGAGGACGTCCGCGCGGTCGACGATCGCGCGGGCGGTGTCCAGGTCCGCGGGGTCGGCGAGATCCAGGGCGATGGAGCGCTTGTTCCGGTTCACTCCGAGGAAGTACGTGGCCTCGCCGCCGGCGAAAGGGGGGCCCCACGCGCGCGTGTCGTCACCGGAGCCCGGCCGCTCGATCTTGATCACATCGGCGCCGAGGTCCGCCAGGAGCATCGTCATGTAGGGGCCGGCGAGGACACGCCCGAAGTCGGCCACGACGATGCCGGACAGGGCGCCGGGTCCGGACGGTTCCCGCTGATCGGCGTGCATCTCGAACCCTTCCACCGGTGATTGGATCCGATCCGAACGTAGGCATCGGAGAACGGATATTCAAGACTGGATCCAAAATCCAATCTCCCGCTACGCTCGTCCCACCGCATCGTCGCACCAGCCTGGAGGCCGTCCGTGAAGTCGTCGCAGCCGTCGCCCGCGTCGAAGTCGTCCCCCGTCCACCCCTTCGACCTGCTGGCGATCGACGGTCTGCTGACCGACGAGGAGCGGGAGATCCGCCGGACCGTGCGCACCATGGCGGACAAGGAACTCCGCCCCCACGTGGCCGGCTGGTTCGAGCGGGGGGAGATCCCCGCCCGCGAACTGGCACGGCAGCTCGGCGGCATCGGGGTCCTCGGCATGCACCTGGAGGGCTACGGCTGCGCGGGCACCGACGCCGTCGCCTACGGCCTGGCCTGCCTGGAGCTGGAGGCCGTGGACTCCGGGCTGCGCAGCCTCGTCTCCGTGCAGGGCTCCCTCGCGATGTACGCGATCTGGAAGTACGGCTCGGAGGAGCAGAAGCAGCAGTGGCTGCCCGGGATGGCGGCGGGCGAGTACATCGGCTGCTTCGGCCTCACCGAGCCGGACGCCGGATCGGACCCCGGAGCCATGCGCACCCGCGCCCGCCGCGACGGTGCCGACTGGGTGCTCGACGGCACCAAGATGTGGATCACCAACGGCTCGGTCGCCGATGTCGCCGTCGTCTGGGCCCGGACCGACGAAGGCGTCCGCGGCTTCCTCGTACCCGCCGGAACCCCCGGCTTCAGCGCGCCCGAGATCAAGCAGAAGCTGTCGCTGCGGGCCAGCGTCACCAGCGAACTGGTCCTGGACGGCGTGCGACTGCCGGCCGACGCGATGCTGCCCGAGGCGCGTGGCCTCTCCGGCCCGCTGGGCTGTCTCAACGAGGCGCGCTTCGGCATCGTCTTCGGCGCGCTCGGCGCCGCCCGCGACTGCCTGGAGACCGCCATCGCGTATGCGGGCGACCGCATCGTCTTCGAGCGGTCCCTGGCCTCCTACCAGCTGACGCAGCAGAAGCTCGCCGACATGTCCCTCGAGCTCGGCAAGGGCATGCTGCTCGCCCTCCACCTGGGACGCCTCAAGGACGCGGGCGGCCTCACGCCCGAGCAGGTCAGCGTCGGCAAGCTGAACAACGTGCGCGAGGCCATCGCCATCGCCCGTGAGTGCCGCACGATCCTCGGCGCGAACGGCATCACCCTCGAGTACGCGGTGATGCGGCACGCCAACAACCTGGAGTCGGTCCTCACCTACGAAGGCACCAGCGAGGTCCACTCCCTCGTCATCGGCAAGGCGCTCACCGGCGAGCAGGCCTTCCGCTGACCCGTACGGCGTCCTAGCCGGCCGTCACCTTCGCGAGGAACGCGTCCAGGTTGCCCGTCATCCGCTCGACGCGCGCCTCGACCGACAGCGACTCCTCCTGACGGCCGGCCCGCAGCTTGGGCTGGCGCTTGCCGCGTACGTACAGGGAACAGGCCAGGTCGGCGCAGAGGTAGATGCCGACCGTGTTCCCCTCGCGCCCGCGGGTGCCGGCCAGCGGTGCCGCCAGCAGGGTCACGCCCGAGGAGGCGTGCCCGGTCAGGCAGACCTGGCACAGGCTGGACTTGACCGCGCTGGTACGGCTCGTGGCGGGCACCCGCAGACTGATGCCGAGCGGGCCGTCCGGGCGGGGGACGACGAGGTGGGCGCGCAGCGGGGCGCCCGGGTCGACCCAGCCGAGGAAGTCGAGGTCCTGCCAGGGGAGTTCGGCGAAGTCCAGCGGAAGCCTGAGTCGGCTCGCCTCGCCCTTCGTGCAGTTCACGAACGACGAGCGGATCTGTTGGTCGGTGAGAGGTTCCACTCGGTGGACCGTACACACATCGTGCGGCGCGGGCATCCGGATTTCGGTCGGCCGGCGGCGCGTCAGGCCACCCAGTCCGGCAGGTCAGGGTCCACGAACCGGGCCGGCGCCCCGGCCAGGGCCGTCGCGAGCCGCTCGCCGGCCGTGTCGTAGACCTCGGGCGGCAGCGCGAACGGAATCCGCAGCCGGTGCTCGTGCGTGCCCACGTCCACACCGAATCGGGTGCCGCCCTCCACCCGCACACCGTGCCGCAGTGCCCGCGCCGCCAGCGCCGAGGCGACGGGACGCCCCAGGTCGACCCAGAGGCACAGACCGCCCGGCGGGAGCGTCCAGTGCCACTCCGGGACATGACGGGCGAGCGCCGTCGCCAGGGCGTCACGGCGCGCCCGCAGCTCCTCGATCCTGCGCGGCAGGATCGAGTCCAGCCGGCCGAGCAGTTCCACGGCCACCAGCTGGTCGAGGACCGAACCCGACAGATCGGCGGTGATCCGGACCCGCGCCAGTTCGGTGACCACCCGGGAGGCGGCCCGCGCCCAGCCCACCCGCAGACCGCCCCAGCAGCTCTTGCTGAGCGAGCCGACGCTGATGATCTGCTCGCCGTCGCCCGACGCCGGTGCCGCCGCGAACGGTCGCGGCGCGGGCACGTCCAGGGCCATGTCGGTGAGCGTCTCGTCGACCACCAGCCAGGTCCCGGTGGCCCGCGCCGAGCGCGCCACCTCCCGGCGCTGCGCGTCCGGCATCAACTGCCCGGTCGGATTGTGGAAGTCCGGGATCAGGTAGGCGAGTCGCGGCGCCGTCTGCCGCAGGGCCGCGTCGATCAGCCCGCTGTCCCAGCCCGCCTCGGTGACCGGCACGGGAGTGAGGCGCAGCCGACGCCCGCGCATGGCGTCCAGGGCGTTGGTGTACGAGGGGTTCTCCGCGAGCGCCCGGTCACCGGGGCCGCCGAGGAGCGCCACGGCCAGGGCGAGGGCCTGCTGCGCACCCGTGGTGACGAGGATCTGCTCGGGGAGCGTGGGAAGCCCGCGGCGGGTGTACCGGTCGGCGATCGCGGAGCGCAGCTCGGGGAGACCGAACGGGTGGTAGCCCTGGGAGCCCGCGTAGCGGGGCAGCTCGGCTGAGGCGGCGGTGAGTGCCGCGGCCAGTTCGTCGGCGGGGGCCTCGGGCGCGGCGAGCGCGAGATCGATCGCGGCCTCGGGGGAGGCGGGGAAGGCGGCCAGGCTGATCGGGGTCTGGCCGTCCGGCAGCGCCGTCCAGGTACCCGCGCCACGGCGGCTGTGCGCGTACCCGCTCTCCCGCAGCAGGTCGTACGCGCCGGTGACGGTCGTACGGCTCACGGCCAGCGCCTGGGCGAGCTCGCGCTCGGCGGGCAGCCGCATGCGCAGGGCGACCCGGCCGTCGAGCAGGGTCTCCCGGACGGCCCGTGCCAGCTCCCGGTAGCCGAACCTGCCCTCCGGCGGCCGCGTCAGGAGCGCCGCCAGCTGGCGCCCGGTCAGCGTGCGGTCCGCGGTGTGGACCACGGTCCGGACCACATGGCGGACCACTCGACCCTCTGCCATGCCAATCACTCCTCATTGGCTCTGCTACCCAGGCCAATAAGGCTACAGACTCCGTCTCAGTGGCCTGGCGGCCACGGAGAGGAGAACAGCGATGAGTGCACGCCTCACCGACCGTGACGAGAGGCAGTGGCAGCGGCGGGCGGAGGAGCGCCGCGCGGAGCCCGTGCCGGTCGGACGGTGGATCCGAAAGCTGGGCGCGGCCATGGCGACGGCGGGTCGCCGCCGTGCGAGCACCGGCGTCGAGTCCACCGTCCCGTCCCGCGCCTGCCCCTCCGCATGAACCCCACCGGCGGGTGGAGCGAACGCCTCAGGAGCCCGGCCGGGCGTCCGCGAGGACCACATCGGCGGCGCCCGGCCCGGACTGCGGGGCCGGCCCGGAGCTCGACTCCGAGATGTCCGCCGACTGCGGGCTCACGGACGCCGAGCGCTCCGTCGAGTCGGTCGTGCCGTTGGAGGGCGTGCCGTTCGTGGCCGTCCCGTCGGCGGTGTTGTCGCCGGTCGCCGGCTCCGACTGCGGGCTCACCGACTCCGGTGAGGCGGGCGACTCGGGTGAGGCGGGCGACTCGGGAGACTCGGAAGCCGGCGAGGACGACGTCGAGTCCGACGGGCACACCGGGGGAGTGACACCGTCCTTGGGCGTCGGCGTGTCCGTGCCCGTCACCGTCACACAGGGCACCGGCGAGGACGGGGACTGCGAACTGGGGGAATCGGTCACCGAGCCGGAGACGGACGGCGACGGGGGCGCCGTCGGCGGCTTCGTCGGCTTGTCCTGCTTCCCCGTGTCTCCCGGCTCGCGGGCGAACCAGCCGTCGTCCTCGGGGTCGTACACGACGAAGACGTTCACCACCGTCACCGAGGGCGCCACCACGACCACCTGGGAGGGCTGATAGCCCGCCCACTTCGTGCCCGTCGTCGTGAAGTCCTTCTGGGCGACCGGCGGCGTCAGCGGGTTTCCGCAGGCGCAGCGCACGCGCGGCACGCCCCGGTCGTCGACGAGCACGGCCGTACCGGTCTGGAGCACCGCCTGGTAGGCGGTCGGGCCGCCGTCCCGGAAGCCATGGTTGGTCACCCGGGTGTCGACCCGGAGCTGAAGCGGGGTCAGGGAGCGCAGATACCCCGGCACCTCGCCGGGGGAGATCCCCTGGACCTGGGCGAAGGCCGCGTTCTTGGCCGGCTCGTCGGCCAGGTAGCGGACCTGCTGCTCGACGTCGCAGCTCGCCGTGGACTGCGTACCGCCGTAGAGGCCCGGCGCCGCACCTGACACGCTGCGCGTGCCCGTGGCGTCCGCGGAGCGCGTCGGGGTGGGCAGCGGGGCGGGCGACTGCGAGGCGTTCGTGGCGCGGGCCGTCGACTTGGTGAACGGGTCGGGGCCGGTGGCCGCGGCGTTCTGCAGGAACACCTCGCCGCCGGAGCTCCCGGTGTCTCCGCCGTTGCCGTCCGGGCGGGTGAGGACGACCACCAGGGCCACGGCGGCGACCAGCACTGCCGTGACCGAGGCGACCTTGGGGACGGAACGCCACCAGGGGCCGCCGCCGCCCTCGCCCGGGCCGCGGCCCGTACCGCCACCGCCGCCGGGCCCGCCGGAACCGCCCGAGCCACCCCCCGAGCCGTCGTGCGGCGGTCCTGGGGGCGGTGGGGGGCCGGCCTGCCCTGGGCTGGTGCTCGGGCCCGAGAGGGGGCCCGAAGGCGGACCTGCGGGAGGAACCGAGGGGCGGCCGGACGGCGGGTGGGAAGTCACGTTTTTCCCTTTCTTCCGTTCCGCGCCCATTGTGTGCGCGGAACGTGCCCGGCTCGCAAGCGGACGCCGTCCACAGGCCCTGCGAGCAGCGGTCTCCGGTACTAGCGTGGTGAGCGTGAGCAGTCGGCTCCCCACCACGTCCCGCCCGGCGCACGACACCGGTCACCTCGCCCGCCATTGGGGCGAGGCCCTGGTAGCCGTCCTCGCCGGGTTCCTCGCGATGGCCGTCGTCGCCGCACTCGGCCTCTGGGCCGCGGGCGCCGCCGATCTGCCCGGCGGATTCGTGAACGTGGTGGCCGCGGTCGTCGTCATGGCCGCCGGCGGCCAGATCGACCTCTCCGGCGACGCGAGCGCGCTCGCCGGTACGAACGCCGAACTCACCGCCATGCCCCTCACCGTCACCCTGGTGGGCGCACTGGTCACCGGATTCTGCTTCCTCCTCCCGCTCCGCCACCACGCGGTGGCCCGGACGGGCGACCTCCTCGCCCGCGTCGGGCGCACCGTCCTGCTGTGGCTGGCCGCGCTCGCCGGGCTCTCCGCCCTCGCCCGCCGCGACTTTCCCGTCACGCTTCCCGGCGGACAGAGCGAAGACCCGATGTCCGACCTGTTCGGCGAACTCCTCGACGCGGTGAACCCGACCGTCGGCTTCCGCACCGAGCTGGGCCCCACCCTGCTCTACGGGCTCCTGTGGATCCTCGGCGTCCTCCTGATCGCCCTGCTGGTCTCGCGGGCGACCCCGCTCCCGCCGCGCCTGGTCCGCTACCACGAAGCCGTCCGGCCGGTCGCCTCCGCGATGCTTCTCCTCGTCCTCGCGTACGTCGCCATCGGCCTGGTCGTCGGGATCGTCGTCGCCGCCACGCGGGGCCACGCGGCCGAGACGTTCGCCGTCATCCTGCTGGGCCTGCCCAACGTCAGCTGGCTCGCCCTCGGCGTCGGGATCGGCGGCTCCTGGCAGGGCACGGTCGAAGGGCCGTTCGGGCTGCCGATGCCGCCCATCCTCGACGCGGTGCTCCGCACCGACACCGAGGGCCTCTCCACGGTGGACCTCCAATCCCTCGCCTCGTACGACTCCAGGGCCTGGTGGATGATCCCGGTGGCAGCCGTCCTCGTCCTCGCCGTGGCCTTCGTGGCCGCCGTCCGCTCGCCCGCCCGTACGCGCCTCTGGCAGCACGCGCTCCACCTCGGCATCGCGTTCGCCCTCACCATGCTGGTCGTCGCCCCCGTGACGCTCGTCGAGGCCCGGTTCGGCCTCTCCATCCTCGGCATCGGCGAACTGGAATCCCTCGGCGGCCAGGTCATCCTGCGCCCCGACGTCTGGAAGATCGCCGGCTTCGCCCTGCTCTGGGGACTCGTCGCCGGATTCCTGGGTGGTCTGCTCGCCTCCGGGGTCCGCCGCCGCGGCGAGACCGGGCAGGCGGGAGGACAGACCCAGCGCCTGTCCGGCGGATCAGGGACGGACGGGCCCTAGCGTCGGGACGCCCCAGCGCCGGGACACCCCCTAGCGCCAGGACGAGGGAGGCTCCCGGAAGACCGGGCGGGCCCAGGCGGGCGGTTCGGGCGGTGGGGGAGGCGGCTTCGGGCCTTCGGCGTCGTCGGGACCCGGGCCGGGGCCCGGGCCGCCCCGCTCCAGCGTCGACCGCAGCGCGGCGACGAACTCCAGGCACGTTCCGTACCGCTCCTCCGGCACCTTCGCCAGCGCCTTCGCGAGCACCTGGTCGGTCGCCTCGGACAGCTCGGGCCGTTCGGTCGACGCAGGGGGCGGCGGGTCGTACTGATGAGCCCAGAGCAGCGCCATGTCGTCGTCGCGGCGGAACGGCGGCGCGCCCGTGAGCGTCTCGTAGACCACGCACGCCAGGCTGTACACGTCACAGCGGCCGTCCACCGGCTTGCCCGAGATCTGCTCGGGCGCCACATAGTCCAGCGTCCCCACGAACTGGCCGACGGTGGTCAGCCCGGTCAGCGACAGGGACTTCTTCGTGAGCCCGAAGTCCGTGAGGTAGACGTGCTCGGGATGGTCGCGGTCGGTGCCCTCGGCGACCAGGATGTTCCCGGGCTTCACGTCCCGGTGCACCAACTCGTGGGCGTGCGCCGCGTCCAGCGCCGACGCCACCTGCACGGCGATCCGTCCCGCCTTCACCGTCGGCAGCGGGCCCTCGCGGTCCAGGAGCGCCCGCAGGTCCTGGCCGGCGACGAAGCGCATCGCGATGTACAGGACGCCTTCCGTCTCACCCGCCTCGAAGACCGGCACGATGTTCGGGTGGTCGATCGCGGCCGCCACCCGCGACTCGTGCGCGAACCGCTTGCGGAACGTGTCGTTGCGGGCCAGTTCGGGCGCCAGCAGCTTCAGCGCCACCGTCCGGTCGAGCCGCAGGTCACGCGCCCGGTAGACGACCGCCATCCCGCCGCGGCCGATCTCGGCCTCGACGCGGTAGTCCGCGATCTGCTTCCCGACGAGCCCCGACTCCCGGCCCGCCGGGAGGTCGGTGTCACGGGCCGGCCCGCCCATCAGCTCTCACCCGGCAGGTGCGCCTGGTCCACGATCTGGGTGGGGGGCGGGCCGGCGGGCGCCTCCTGCTGGTCGTCCTCCGCCGGTCGGGGCACCACCCGGGTGGGTTCGTGCACGACGGAGGCGACCGAGGGTCCGGCCGACGCCGCGTACGTACTCAGGGCCGTACCGTCGCAGTACACCCAGCGCTCGTGCTCGGCGTCGTACAGCCAGAGGGCCTCGCCGTCGACCACCATCCCCACCCGCAGCCCGTGCGTCCGCCGCTGGAACCCGTCCCGGTCCACCCGGGAGGCCGCCAGCTCCTCAGCGGCCCGCCGATACCTGCCGAGCGACTCCTCCGCACGGGCGATCAACGGCCGGGGATCTGCGGTCCTGGCGAGCGGCTGCCGGGCCTCCGGCGGGTCAAGGGGCACGGCGACCAGCAGCCGGGCGTCGACCCACGCCGACCAGCCGTTGGAGCAGAGGACCTCGCCCCAGTCGCCGACGCGCTGTGTGAGCTGCACGGGCAGGAACGAGTCCAGCGGCACCGTCGGCAGGCCAGGATCGGGACCTTCCCAGGCGGGCAGGCCGTCACGCGGCACGATGTGGGTCGGCCGGAAGTCCGGTACGTCGTCGGGGACCGGGGGAGTGACCGGGATGCCCATGGACCGCCTGCCTTCACTGTTCCGGATTCCGGACCGTCCCGGTGATCACTTCCGCATGATCACCGGCTCATGCCGCCGCAGCAGCCTCGCCACGAGGAAGCCGAGCACGACACAGAGCACCACCAGCATCCCCATGTCGAACAGCCAGGCGCCCACCGTGTGGTCCATCAGGGGGTCGGCCGTCTTCTCGCTCGGCGCGGTCGCACCGATGTCGATCGTCGCTCCCATCGCCGCGAACGCCCACCGCGACGGCACCAGCCACGCCAGTTGTTCCAGGACCGGTGTCCCGGTGACGGTGAGCAGCGCGCCGCAGAACACCACCTGCACGATGGCCAGGAGGACGAGCAGCGGCATCGTCACCTCCTCCTTGCGCACCAGCGCGGAGACGAACAGGCCGAGCATCATGGCCGTGAAGGCGAGCAGCGCGACCGCGAGCGTGAGCTCGATGAGCGGCGGCATCAGCACGCCCTTGCCGCCCGGGACGTTCAGTGGCACCCCGATCAGTGCGACGAGCGTGAGGACCACCGCCTGGACGACCGTGATCAGCCCGAGCACCACCACTTTCGACATCAGGTACGCGGACCGGGACAGGCCGACGGCTCTCTCACGCCGGTAGATCGTGCGTTCCTTCACGAGCTCCCGCACGGCGTTGGCCGCACCCGTCAGCACGCCGCCGACGCACAGGATCAGCAGCACGTTCAGCGTCGACTCGGGGTTGAGGCTGCCCTCCGAGAGCGCCCGCGCCATCGCCCCCATGATGAACGGCAGGGCGATCATGATGGCGAGGAAGGTCCGGTCGGCGGAGAGCGCCGCCGCGTACCGGCGCACGAGCGTACGGAGCTGGGACCACCAACTCTGCGCCTTGCGCGGCGGAGGCGGCTCGGGAGCGGCCGCCCCGGCGGCCGGCAGACCGGGCCGCTCCATCGCGTCGGCGATGTACTGCCGGTGGAAGCGCGACGAGCGGTACTGCCCCGCCCAGTCGCGCCCGCGCTCCGTCTCGAACGCCTCGAACGCCTCGGGCCACTGGTCGAAGCCGAAGAAGCCCAGCGTGTCGTCCGGCGGACCGAAATAGGCGACGCGGCCACCGGGCGCGAGCACGAGCAGCCGGTCGCAGACGTCCAGGCTCAGCACGCTGTGCGTGACGACGATGACCGTACGGCCGTCGTCGGCGAGCCCGCGCAGCATGTGCATCACCGAACGGTCCATCCCCGGGTCGAGGCCGGACGTCGGTTCGTCGAGGAAGAGCAGGGAGGGCTTGGTGAGCAGTTCGAGGGCGACGCTCACGCGCTTGCGCTGTCCGCCCGAGAGGCTGTGGATGGGCTGCTGCGCCCGCTCGACGAGGCCGAGCTCACCGACCACCTCGTCCACCCGCGCCGTGCGTTCGGCGGCGGCGGTGTCCTCGGGGAAGCGCAGCTCGGCGGCGTAGGCGAGGGCCCGACGCACGGTCAGTTGCAGATGGAGGATGTCGTCCTGCGGGACGAGGCCGATGCGCTGGCGCAGCTCCGCGTAGTCGCGGTACAGGTCCCGGCCGTCGTAGAGGACCGAGCCGCGGTCGGCGGGGCGCTGACCGGTGAGCGCGCCGAGCAGCGTCGACTTGCCCGCGCCGGACGGCCCGACCACCGCGAGCAGGCACTTCTGCCCGACGGGGAAGGACACCTCCTCCAGGAGCGTCTTGCTGCCGTGGTCGACCGTGACGGCGAGGTCCTGGACGTCGAGGGAGACCTCGCCGGTGTCGGTGAACTCGACGAGCTGTCCGCCGATGAGGCAGAACGCGGAGTGCCCGACGCCGACGATGTCGTCAGGGGTGACCCGGGCCTCGGTGACCGGGGCGCCGTTGAGGAAGGTGCCGTTGTGACTGCCGAGGTCCTGGATCCAGTACGTGCCGTCCGGGTGGGCCCGCAGTTCGGCGTGGCGCCGTGAGACGACGAGGTCGTCGACGACCAGGTCGTTGTCGGGCGCCCGGCCGATACGGACGGTGCGCGTCGGCAGCGGGCGTACGGACGTGGGCTGCCGGAAGGTCCCGGTCAGGGCCGGGTGCGAGACCGAGGACGGCCGGGGCGGGGTGCGCGGCGGCGCGGGCGCGGGCGGCTCGGGCACCGGCACGGGGGGCGGCGCCGGGGCCGGTTCGGGGCCCGGCACGGGAGGCGGGGGCACGGGGGTCCCAGGTCCCGGCTCGCCCAGGAGCGGAGCCTCGGGGACGTCCGCCGGCGGGGCCTCGTACAGCGGGACGACCGGCGGGGTCTCCGGGGGCGGCGGGGTCTCCGGGGTCGGCTCCGGGCTCGCGCGGTCACCCGGGGAGGGAGGCGCAGCCGGTGGAGCGGGGGCGGCCGGCGCCGTGCCCGAGAGCACCGCGCGCGGGCCGTCGCCGGGATGCCCGAACCGGATGACCGTCCCCGGACCGACCTCGCGCACGGCGACACGGTGGCTGTCCGCGTAGGTTCCGTTGGTGCTGCCCTCGTCCTCGAGGGTCCAGTGGTCTCCGACGGCTCGCAGGACCGCGTGATGCCACGAGGCGCGGGCGTCGCCGAGGACGATGTCGCTGGTGGGGTCGCGCCCGATGCGGTAGACCCGGCTCGGACTCATCAGGGTGGCGTCCCCGTCGATCTCGAGGACGAGCTCGGGTGCGGCGGGCGCGACGGGCCGCTGTCCCATGCGTGAATTTTATCTTCCGGGACCGATCCGTGCCTGCGAGGGCCGCCGGTATCGTGGGCGCCTCCACGCACGACCGAAGGAGGGCCCACCGTGCCGAAAGGTGTCACCAAGCGTCGGCCCCGGACCCGGGCAGCCCTGCTCAAGGCCGCCCTGGAGACCTTCGCCGAGCACGGCTTCCACGCCACCTCCATCGAGCAGATCTGTGAGCGCGCCGGCTACACCCGGGGCGCGTACTACTCGAACTTCGCCAGCAAGGAAGAGCTCTTCCTCGCCCTCTTCGACGAGCACAGCGAACGGACCGTACGGCGGCTCGCCGAGGCCGTCGACACCCTGGCCGCCGAGGACTACACCCTGGAGCGGCTCGCCGAGCTCGCCTCCCGGATCGAGCCGGACGAGCGCGACTGGTATCTCGTGACGACCGAGTTCACCCTGCATGCCATCCGGGACCGCCAGGCGGCCTGGGTGCTCGCCCGGCACGACGCCCGGCTGCGGGCCGAGATCGCGCGCGGGCTGACCGACGTCCTGCGCAGGGCGGGCCGTGAACTGACCGTCGACGCGGACCGGTTCGCCCGGATGCTCATCGCGCTGCGCGAGGGCGGTCTCGCGCAGAGCTATGTCGAGCCGGAGGAGTTGCCCCCGGGCAGCCTGGAACGGGACTTCCTCGCCCCGCTGCTGGCGGCGTCGACCAGGGAGATCGACGCAGGCCGGTAGCCGACCGCCGGTCAGTCGAAGAGGTCGGGGTCCGAGGCGGTGATCTGGTCCCACAGCGGCCGGGCCTGGAACCAGCCGGCCAGGTGCGTGCCGACCTGGCCCCTCGTGATGAGCGCCGTCTCGCGGTCGATCAGCTGCGGTGTCCCGGCGGCCATCGCCAACAGCTGTGCCTGGCAGGAGCGTTCCATGGTGACGAACCACCAGACCGCCTCGGCGACCGACTGCCCGACGGTGAGCAGGCCGTGGTTCTTGAGGATGACCGCCTTGTGCCCCGCGAGGGCCTTCGCCACCCGCTCGCCCTCGTCGAGTTCGTTCACGACGCCCCGGTAGTCGTCGTAGATCCCGTGGTCCTCGAAGAAGGCGCACGCGTCCTGGGTGATCGGCGCGAGCGGGATGCCGAGGCTGGAGAACGCCTTGCCGTGCAGGGAGTGCGAGTGCGCCGCGGCGACCGCGTCCGGCCGGGCCGCGTGCACCTGCGAGTGGATGACGAACGCGGCACGGTTCACGGGGCGGTTGCCGACGAGCACGGTGCCCTGGTGGTCGACGAGGATCAGATCGGAGGCCTTGATCTGGCTGAAGCTCATCCCGAACGGATTGACCCAGAAGGCGTCCGGGTCCTCCGGATCGCGCACGGTGATGTGCCCGGCGACCCCCTCGGAGAACCCGAACCGCCCGAAGAGCCGGAATCCCGCCGCGAGTTGCTCCTTGCGGTACCGGCGCTCCGCCTCCACGGTCTCGAAGGCGGGGGGCAGGGGCAGGGTGACCCCCTCGGGCAGCGGGCCCACGGCGGCGGCCAGGGCGGGCGGGAGAGCGTTCACGGGGGCTCCTCACGGCGGCGGGACGCGATGCCGCCAGAAGATACAGAGATGTATCCGATTCGCCAACGGTCCGGGCGCCGGTCCGCGCCGCAGGGTGCGGATACGGCGTGCGGATACGGGGTGCGGCCACGGGGTGCGGACACAGGTTTCGGGCCAGGCTGCGGACCCTGGTTGCGGGGCGGGTGTGCGGGTGGTTACGGTCGGCCGGACACCGAACGGTGAAAGCGCTTACTGCGCCTGCCTGGGGAGGGGCTGACCTCGTGCCGATCGCCGACGTCCTGATCTACACCCGTACCGCCGGCTACCGCCACGACTCGATCCCGGCCGGGGCGAAGGCGCTGGTCGCGCTGGCCGAGGCGGCGGGCCGCGAGGCCGAGGTGACCGACGATCCGGGGGCCTTCACCGCCGAGCGGCTCGGCCGGTGCGCGGCAGTGGTCTTCCTCTCGACCACCGGCACGGTCCTCGACCCCCCGGCCCGTTCGGCCTTCGAGGCGTACGTCCTCGGTGGCGGAGGCTTCCTGGCGATCCACGCGGCGGCGAACGCGGAGCCCGACTGGCCGTTCTACGGCGAGCTGCTCGGCACCCGCTTCGACGGCCACCCGGAGATCCAGCCCGGCGTCGTCCGCGTGGACGTGCCGGACCACCCCGCGACGGCTGCGCTGCCGGGCGGCTGGGCCTGGACGGACGAGTGGTACAACTTCACCTCGAACCCCCGAGCCACGGGGGTGCGCGTCCTGGCCCGCGCCGACGAGTCGTCGTACCGGGGCGGAACGCTGGGCGCGGACCACCCCCTGGTCTGGTGCCGCGGGGCGGGCGAGGGCCGGGTCTTCTTCACGGCGCTCGGGCACGCGGCGGAGGCGTACGAGGACGAGACGTTCCTGGGGCATCTGGCGGGTGCGCTGCGCTGGGTGTCGTCCGGCACGGGATCTCCTGGCCCGCGCCCGGTCACGCACCACTGACGCGCCAGGCCCGCACCCGGTCACGCGCCCCCGAGCCGTCCGGCCCGCACCCGGTCACGGACCCGTGCCGCGCCGGTCGCCCTCCGGCCCGTCGCCCGCCTGCCTCCGGCTCGCCCCCGGCCGCTCTCCGGCCCGCCCCCGGCCCGCACCCCCGCCCTCCGGCCCGCACCCCGGGCCTCGTCACCCCCGCGCCCCCTCCCCGATTGCGGTCCGGTCCCGGGCGCGGGAGGGTGCCTGTGGGACGGACGGGCAGGAGGAGCTCAGATGGCGATCGCCACCGTAAATCCCGCCACGGGCGAGACGCTGCGCACCTATGACGCGCACGGTCACGACGAGGTGGAGCGGCGTGTCGCCGCCTCGTACGAGACGTTCCGGCAGTACCGCTCCACCTCCTTCGCCGAGCGCGCCCGCCTCATGCGCCGGGCCGCCGACCTCCTCGACGAGGACGCCGAGGACGTCGCCCGAACGATGACCACCGAGATGGGCAAGACGATCACGGCGGCTCGCGCCGAGGCCGCCAAGTGCGCCAAAGCCATGCGCTGGTACGCCGACCACGCCGAGGCGCTGCTCGCCGACGAGCATCCCGCCCCGGCCGACGTGCGGGACGCGGGCGCCGACGCCGCGCGCGTCCACTACAGGCCCCTCGGCCCGATCCTCGCCGTCATGCCGTGGAACTTCCCGCTCTGGCAGGTCATCCGGTTCGCCGCGCCCGCGCTCATGGCCGGCAACACCGGCCTCCTCAAGCACGCCTCGAACGTGCCGAGGACCGCCCTCTACCTCGGCGACCTCTTCCGCCGGGCCGGATTCCCCGAGGGCTGCTTCCAGACCCTCCTCATCGGCTCCGGCGCCGTCGAGGCCGTCCTGCGCGACCGCCGGGTCGTCGCCGCCACCCTCACCGGGAGCGAGCCGGCCGGCCGCTCGGTCGCCGCCATCGCCGGGGACGAGGTCAAGAAGACGGTCCTGGAACTCGGCGGCAGCGACCCGTACATCGTGATGCCGTCCGCCGACGTCACCCGCGCCGTCAAGACCGCCGTCACCGCGCGCGTCCAGAACAACGGCCAGTCCTGCATCGCGGCCAAGCGATTCATCGTCCACGGCGACGTCTACGACCACTTCGCCGAACGCTTCACCGCCGCCATGTCCGCGCTCACCGTCGGCGACCCCCTCGACGACGCGACCGACGTCGGCCCGATCGCCACCGAGCAGGGCCGCGCCGACCTGGAGGAACTCGTCGACGATGCCGTGCGCAAGGGCGCCACGGTTCTCTGCGGCGGATCCCGGCCGGCGGACCGGCCGCGCGGCTGGTTCTACCTTCCGACCGTGCTGGCCGACATCACTCCCGAGATGCGCATCCACCAGGAGGAGACCTTCGGCCCGGTCGCCACCCTCCACCAGGTCAGCGACATCGAGGAGGCCGTGGCCGTCGCCAACGACTCGCCTTTCGGGCTCAGTTCGAACGTGTGGACGCGCGACGACGCGGACATCGCCTTCTTCGTACGGGACCTGGAGGCGGGCGGTGTGTTCGTCAACGGGATGACGGCCTCGCACCCCGCGCTGCCCTTCGGCGGCGTGAAGCGGTCCGGCTACGGCCGTGAGCTCTCCGGCCACGGCATCCGCGAGTTCTGCAACGCGACCACCGTCTGGCAGCGGACCTGACCCCGGGCCGCCCTCGCCCTGTCATCCGCCCCGTGTCCACGCCAACAGCTCGTCCGCCGACCAGGTGTTGACCACGCGCTCCGTCGGCACCTCGCACTCCTCCGCCCGCGCGCAACCGAAGATCTGCCACTCCAGCTGGCCCGGCGCGTGCGCGTCCGTGTCCACCGCGAACCACACCCCTGCCGCCACGGCCCGGCGCAGCAGCCGGCGCGGCGGATCGAGCCGTTCGGGACGGCTGTTGATCTCCACCGCCGTCCCCGACTCCGCGCAGGCGGCGAAGACGCGGTCCGCGTCGAAGGCCGACTCGGGCCGCAACCGCCCTCCGCTGACGAGCCGGCCCGTGCAGTGCCCGAGGACGTCCATCAGCGGATTGCGCACCGCCTTCTCCATCCGCCGGGTCATCGCGGGCGCGTCCATCCGCAGCTTCGAGTGCACGGAGCCGACCACCAGGTCCAGCCGGTCGAGCAGCTCCGGCTCCTGGTCCAGCGAACCGTCCTCCAGGATGTCGCACTCGATCCCGGTCAGCAGCCGGAACGGCGCCCACTCCTCGTTCAGCCGCTCCACCACGTCGAGTTGCTCGCGCAGCCGCTCGGGCGACAGGCCGCGGGCCACCTTCAGGCTGGGGGAGTGATCGGTCAGGACCGCCCAGTCGTGGCCGATCCGTGCCGCGGTGCGGCCCATGTCCTCGATGGTGCTGCCGCCGTCGGACCATTCGGAGTGCAGATGGCAGTCGCCCCGCAGCGCCGCCCGCAGGGTCTCACCGCCGGTGACCTCGGGGACGGGGATCTCGGCCTCCAGCCGCGCCAGGTACTCCGGCACCCGCCCTTCCAGGGCCTCCCTGACGACGGCGGCCGTCTTCGGCCCGATGCCCTTGACCGTCTCCAACGTCCCGGCCGCGACGCGCCGCTCGGCCTCACCCTCCGCCATGGCCGCGACGGCCGCGGACGCGGTACGAAAGGCCCGTACGCGGTAGGTGGGCGCCTGGGAGCGCTCCAGGAGAAAGGCGATCCGGTCCAGTGCCGCAACGGGGTCCATGACCGTCCCCTCACCCCTCACCCTGTCCCGCGGAGACCCCCGCCGCCTCGTGCACCGGGCCGATCTCGCACCACACGGCCTTGCCCTCGCCGCGCGGCTCGACGCCCCACCGGGACGCCAGGGCGTCGAGGAGCAGCAGCCCCCGTCCCGACGTGGCCGCCTCACCCGGCGTACGCCGTCGTGGCCAGGCGCTCGACCGGTCCTGTACCGACAGCCGTACCCGGCGCACCGGTTCGGGCAGCACCTCCAGCGTGAGCACCGCGCCGCCCTCCGTGTGCAGCAGCACGTTGACGAGCAGCTCGCCCGTCAACAGCTCGGCGTCGTCGGCCAGTTCGGTCATGCCCCAGTCGCGCAGCGCCTGCCCCACCGCCGCCCGCGCGTCCGAGAGCCCCTGCGGATCCGCCTGGTGGATGTACTGGTGGATGCGCGGCGCCCGTGGCGTCCCGGGGTCCGGGCTGCGCCGCAGCACGAGCAGGGCCACGTCGTCCCCCGCGCCCCAGCGTTCCCACAGCTGCTCCGAGAGATGGTCCGCGAGCGCCTCCGCCTGGGGCGGACCGCTGCTCATCGCCCCCGACAGCGCGTCCAGACCGGACTGGATGTCCGAGCCCGGCTGCTCGACCAGGCCGTCCGTGCACAGCACCAGCGTCTCGCCCGGGACGAGGTCCAGCCGGGTCTCCGGGAACTCCTCGTCACCGAAGACGGTCGCCAGACCGAGCGGCAGCCCGCCCCGCAGCTTGGGCTGTCCGACCCGCCCGTCGGTGTGCCGGATCAGCGGCCCCAGGTGCCCGGCGCGCACCGCGCGCACCGTGCCGGTGCCGAGGTCTACCTGGGCGTACGTACACGTCGCGAAGCGGTTGGTGTCCAGCTCGGCGAGGAATCGAGAGGCCCTGGCGAGGACGGTCGAGGGGGCGTGGCCCTCACCGGCGTACGCACGCAGCGCGATCCGCAACTGGCCCATGATGGCGGCCGCGTGCGTGTCGTGCCCCTGCACGTCCCCGACCACGACCCCGACCCGGCCCCGGGGCAGCGAGATCACGTCGTACCAGTCGCCGCCGACCTGACGCCCGCTCCAGGCCGCGTGGTAGCGGACCGCGATCTCCCCACCGGAGATCACCGGGATACGGCGCGGCAGCATGGTCTCCTGCAGTCCGGTGGCCAGCTCCCGCTCCTCGTCGAAGAGTTTGGCGCGCTGGAGGGACTGCGCGACGATCGCGGCGAGGCCGAGCAGCAGATTGCGCTCGTCGGCGTTGAACAGGGACCGGCGCCGGTAGAACAGCGCCATACCGCCCAGCGAGCGGGCCTGGGCCACGAGCGGCAGGTAACAGGCGGACGTGAACCTCAGCCGCTCGATGTAGGGGGCCAGTTCAGGGAAGTCCCGGCCCAGGGAGCGGAACGCGGGCACGAACCGGGGCCGTCCGCTCAGCACCGTCTCCGCGAGGGGCAGCCCCCGGTCGAGGCGGTGCGAGCGGAAGTCGTTCAGGACTTCCAGGGACTCCCCGCTGAGCGCGATGACATTGAGCGAGCCGTTCTCCACCAGGCCGAGCGCGAGGCCGTCCGCGCCGAGCCGGGCGAGCCCGCCGGGGCCGGTCATCGCCGCCGTCACGTCGTCGACGGTCACCGCCCGCGAGAGCGCGTGCGTCGTCCGCTCGACGATGCTCGTCTGGACCTCGCGGCGCTTCTCCAGGTCCAGGACGAAAGCGGAGTGGGTGACCTCGGCCGTCGTGTCCCGGACGACGCCGACGATGCGGTGGGCCCGCCGGTCCGGAGTGCGCAGGATCCGTGCCTGGACGTGCGTCCACTGCTCCTCGCCGTCGTCCCCCTCGATCCGGAACTGCGCGGTGTACGAGGTCTCGCCGCTGGTGATCGCCGCCCGCACGACCGCGTCGAGGCGGGTGCGCTCCGCGGGGTCGAGGCGCCCGACGAGCGTGGCGGGGCGTCCGTCGAACTGGCTCGCGTCCAGCCCGAACACCAGCAGCCCCGCCTCGTCGACGTCGATGGTGCCCGTGTCGAGGTCCCAGTCGAAGCTGCCGGTCCGATTCATGGCGAGCCGCTCGGTGGGCCCGATCTCGCCACTGCGCGTGCGCCGGTCGTCATCGGTCATCCTCACCATTGTCGAACCCGCACCCCTCCGACGCCATGGCGACGACACACCGAGTGCCCGAGTTGTGACCGACGGGGACGCCCCGTCCGCGGCCGTTCGGGGCTGCCCCCGGGCGGTACGGGGTTGCCCCCGCGGGCGCGGAGGGCTGGTGGGAGGGGAACCGGCCGACCGGGGGAGAATGGGCCGGTGATCATCCGGTACCGCGTGCTCGGCCCCTGCGAGGCCCTCCGGGCGGACGGCGGGGAGGCCGTGTTCAGCGGCGCCCGCCTCCGCGCCCTGCTGGCCGCCCTCGCGAGCGCGGCCGGCCGCACCGTCCAGGTGGACGACCTGATCGGACTGATCTGGGAGGGCGAGCCGCCCGGGGACGGCACGGAGGCGCTCCAGGCGCTGGTCGGACGGCTCCGCCGGGCGCTGGGCCGGGAGGCGGTGGTCTCCGTCGCCGGCGGGTACCGGCTCGCGGCCGGGACCGAGGACGTGGACCTGTACGTGTTCGAGCGGCTGGCCGCCGAGGGCGGGCGGGCGCTGGCGGCCGGGGAGGCGGAGCGGGCGGCGCTCCTGCTCGACCAGGCGCTCGCGCTGTGGCGCGGCCCCGCGCTCGCCGACCTGCCGGGCAGGGACGGCGACCCTCTCGTCGTACGGGCCGAGCAGCGCCACGCCCACGCGCGCAAGGACCGCCTCGCGGCCGACGTGGCCCTCGGGCGGGCCGAGGAAGCCGTGGCGCCGCTGGAGGCCCTGGCGGCCGAGCGCCCCTTGGACGAGACCGTCTCCGCGCTCCGCATCCGCGCCCTGCGGGCCGCCGGGCGCGCGGCCGAGGCGCTGCGGGTGTACGAGGAGGTCCGCACCGTGCTGGCGGACCGCCTGGGGGCGGACCCGGGGGCCGAACTACGCTCCCTGCACGCGGACTTGCTCGCGGGCGACGGTTCGCCCTTCGCGCCGCAGCAACCGCAACCGCAACCGCCGCTGCCCGCACGCCCGACCTCGTTCGTCGGGCGGCAGCGGGAACTCGACCGTCTCGTGCCCGAGTTGGCCCTGCGGCGGCTGATCACCCTGATCGGACCGGGTGGCGTGGGGAAGACGAGGCTGGCCCTGGAGGCCGCCGACGCGGAGGCGCGGCGCCGGCCGGACGGGGCCTGGTTCGCCGAACTCGCCTCCGTACGTTCGGAGTCCGAGGTGGCGGCCGCCGTCCTGACCGCGATCGGCGGCCGCGAGACCCAGTCGTGGGGTGCCACGCCCCGGGACGCGCTGACCCGGTTGGTGGAGCACTGCGCGTCGCGTCGGCTGCTGTTGATTCTGGACAACTGTGAGCATGTGGTGGGTGCGGCGGCGGAGTTGGCGGAGGTGGTGCTGGCGCGGTGTCCGGGGGTGACGGTGTTGGCGACGAGCCGGGAGCCGTTGGGTGTGCCGGGGGAGTTCGTGCGGCCGTTGGAGCCGTTGCCGCAGGACAAGGCGGTGCGGTTGTTGGCGGACCGGGGTGCGGCGGCCCGGCCGGGGTTCGATCCGGGGGACGATCCGGAGGCGTGCGGGGAGATCTGTCGGCGTCTGGACGGGTTGCCGTTGGCGATCGAGTTGGCGGCGGCGCGGTTGCGGGTGCTGTCGCCGCGGCAGGTGGCGGACCGGTTGGACGACCGGTTCCGGTTGTTGACGTCGGGGGCGCGGACGGTGTTGCCGCGGCAGCAGACGTTGCGTGCGGTGGTCGACTGGTCGTGGGATCTGCTGACCGAGGCGGAGCGTGGGGTTCTGCGGCGTCTTTCGGTGTTCTCGGGTGGTTGTGATCTGGAGGCGGTGGAGGCGGTCTGTCCGGCGGGGGACGCTCTCGGTCTGCTCGGTTCGCTGGTCGACAAGTCGCTCGTGGTCGCCGCGCCGTGCGAGGACGGGCCGGGTGGTGGGATGCGGTATCGGCTGCTGGAGACGGTGGCCGAGTATGCGGGGGAGCGGCTGGACGAGGCGGGGGACCGGGCGGAGGCCGAGCGCCGACATCTGGTCCACTACCGCGAGCTCGCCCGGCACGCCGACCCCGCCCTGCGCGGCCCCGACCAGCCGGTCTGGCTCAGGCGCCTCGAGACCGAGCACGGCAACGTGACGGCCGCCCTGCGCACCGCCGTGGGCCTCGGCGCGGAGCAGGAGGCGCTCTGCCTGGTCCTGTCCATGAGCTGGTTCTGGCAGCTCCGCGCCCGGCAGACCGACGCCCGCCTCTGGTCGCAGGCGGTGGCGGCCCTCGGCCCCGACCCCTTCGCCGCGCCCGTCCGGCGCGCCGTCCCCCTCGCCGCGCGCTGCACCGACACACCGCCGCCCTGGTCCGAGGAGCAGCTCTGGGAGGCGCGCCGAGGGTGCGCGCTCGTCGCCCTCGCCGCCGAGGGAGGCGAGGGTTCCAAGGCCCTCGAACGGCCCGACACCCGCGCCCGCCTCGACGCGATCGTCACGGCCTACCGTCCGGGCCTTCCGCAGAACTGCCGCCAGCCGGGCACCATGTGGTTCTTCGCCCGGCTGATGACCGGTGAGTTCGACAGCCTCGAAGCGACACTCGACGCCGTTCTCTCCGCGTGCCGCGCCGAAGTTCTCGGCTGGGAGCTCGCCTTCACCCACCTCATGCGGGCCAAACTCCTCGGCGACCGGCCCGCCGACGCGGAAGCCGCGCTCGCCCACTTCGAGCGGGTGGGGGACGCCTGGGGCACGGCCGAGTCCCGCTCCGCGCGCGGCGAGGCCCACGAACGGTCGGGCCGCCTTGCCGAGGCCGCCGCCGACTACGAGCACGCGGCACGGGCCGCCGCCGGACTCGGCGCGCACGCCCAGGCCACCGTGTTCACGGCCAGGCTCGCCGCCGTACGCCTGCGCCTCCCGGCCACGGACGCGGACCCGGAGGCGCGCGCGGCGGCCGAGCGCCTTCTCGTCGAGGCCGCGGCGGACGCTTCGGCCGAGTCGAGCGGGGAGCCCGTCAGCACGGCCCGACTCCTCCTCGCCCAGCACTACGCACACACCGGACGCACCGCCCTGGCCCGGGAGCAGGTCGACCGGATGGAAGCGGAGTTCAGCGGCGACACGCCCGACCTCTTCCTCGGTGTGACCGGGGGCCTGCGCGGCTGGCTCGACTGCCTCGACGGGGCGTACCCGGACGCCGTGGCACAGCTCACCCGAGCGGTGCGGGATGTGGAGGGCCTCGCGTACGTCGTGGCCCCGCACCTCGTCGTAGGCCTCTTCCCGGTGGCGGCCCGGGCCAGGGCAGGCCGCGGCGAGCCGGGCGACGCCGAGGACGGCGCCCGTCTGCTCGGCGCGTACGACGCGCACCCCGCGGACGCGGGCGGGGCCGGCTTCCGCCCCTTCACCGAACAGACCGAGTCGTCGGTGCGCGCCCACGCGGAGCACGCGCTGCGCGGAGCCCTGGACCCGGCGACGTACGCGCGACGGTACGAGGAGGGCGCCAGGCTCTCCGTCAGGGAGGCGGCGACCCTCGTCTGAACGCGAGCGGCCGCCGCCCGGTCAGTGCCTCTCGCCCATGGCCCTCGGCCCCCCTGTCCTGCTGGCCCTCTCGCTTCCCCCGCCCCCCCCCCGCGTGCTCACCCCTCCGCCGACTCCAGCCGTTCCCGGGCCTCCGCGAGGTCCTCAGGCGTGGGTGCGTCGTCCTGGGTGAGGTGGCGGCGCCAGTACCCGGTGAAATGCACGGCGCGCCGGTCGTAGCCGCGCTCCTGGAGCAGATGGCGCCGGAGTTCCCGTACGGCCCCGGCCTCCCCGGCGAGCCAGGCGTAGGGCGTGCCGGGCGGCAGGACGGCCGCACGCACCGCGTCCGCCGGTGAGACGCCCCCGCGCAGCCAGTGCACGGTCAGATCGCCGGCCGTGACGAAGGGCAGCTCCTCGTCGCTGTCGGCGACCTGGACGAAGGCGAGCGCCCGATGGCCGGGCGGCAGCGCTTCGACGACGGTCGCGAGGGCGGGGAGCGAGCACCCGTCGGCGGCCAGCAGGGTCCAGTCCGCCGAGCCCGCCGTCACCGGTGTGGCGAAGTACGCCGAAGGCCCGAACATCCCGAGCGTGTCGCCGGGCCTGGCGCCGCGGGCCCAGCGCGTCGCGGGCCCCTCGCCGCTCCGGTCGCCCGTGCCGTGCAGGTGGAAGTCGATGTCGAGGGTCGCCGCCGCGGGATCGTGGGCCCGGATCGTATAGCTGCGCATCCAGGGCCGCTCGGCCTCCGGGATCGCGGCGTACGCCGCGTACCAGCGCATCACGTCGCCGGACGGGTCGGGGGAGGGCAGCACCGGCGCCGCCTGGCCGGGGCGCGGCACGTACAGCTTCACCTGCTGGTCCGGTCCGTCGAGGGTGAGGCCGGCGAGCGACTCGCCACCGAAGGTGATCCTGACCGAGCGAGGGGTGACCGGGCGGACGGCCAGGACGCGGATCCGGCGGAGGGGGAGGGCGGCGGAGGCGGCGGGCGGGGGCATCGGGGCTCCTGGTGGTCGAGGCCGGTGATCGCTTCACCGGCGGGTGGGGTCCCCACCCTCCCCGCGCCCACCGACGCGGAGCCGACACGGAACCGACACGGCGGCGGGCTCCCGGCCCGGATGCGGTCCAGGTCACCGGACACGAGAATGGCCGGTACCGGAAGTAACGAGTAGGAGGCGGCATGAACGCTGAGTCCGACAAGACATCTCCGGGGGAGAGCCCGACGCCCGACCGCCTCTTGCATGCCGGGTCGGAGGGCGAATACACGGCGGAGGACCTGGTCCTGGCCTCCGGACGTGATGTGAATCCGAAGAGCCTCGCGTGGGCGGAGCGCCGCATGGCGGAGAAGGGGCGTGCCTCCCTGGACGAGCTCCTGCCCTGACCCTGGAGGAGGGCCCGCCGCCCGCGGGCCCCCTTTGAACAGTCACCTGGACGACCGTCCCACCCGACCGCCTTGGCCCGGACTCTCCTCGTCGAGCCGGGGCGGTCGTGGGGCTTCCCCATTTGTGGAACACGTTCTACCGTGGCCGCCGTCGCGCGCACGGTACCCAGGACGCCGCCACGGGAGGCCCCATGCACCTCGAGTACACGCCCGCCCAGCACCGCCTGCGCGAGGAGCTGCGTGCGTACTTCGCCGAACTCGTGCCGGACGACGTCCACGCGCGCTACGCCGACCCGGCCGCGCAGAAGCGCTTCTACCGCGAGACCGTGCGCAGGCTCGGCACCGACGGCTGGCTCGGGGTGGGCTGGCCGGTCGCGTACGGGGGCCGGGGGCTCAGCCCCATGGAGCAGTTCATCTTCTTCGACGAGGCCGCCCAGGCCGGCGTCCCGTTGCCGCTGATGGCCCTGAACACCGTCGGTCCGACGATCATGCAGTTCGGCACCGACGAGCAGAAGGCGTACTTCCTGCCGAGGATCCTCTCCGGCGAGATCGACTTCGCCATCGGCTACAGCGAGCCCGACGCCGGTACGGACCTCGCCGCGCTCAAGACACGGGCGGTCAGGGACGGCGACGAGTACGTCGTCAACGGCCAGAAGATCTGGACGACCAACGGCGACACCGCCGACTGGGTCTGGCTCGCCGTCCGTACCGACCCGGACGCGCCCGCGCACAAGGGCATCACCATGCTCCTCGTCCCGACGAGCGACCCCGGGTACTCCTGCACCCTCATCAACACCCTCGCCTCGCACGACACCACCGCCAGCTACTACGAGAACGTCCGCGTCCCGGTCTCCCGCAGGGTCGGCGACGAGAACAAGGGCTGGCGGCTCATCACCAACCAGCTCAACCACGAGCGCGTGACCCTCGCCGCCCACGGCACGATGGCGATCCGGGCGCTCCACGACGTCCAGCGCTGGGCCGCCGACACCAAGCTCGCCGACGGCCGACGGGTCATCGACCTCGGCTGGGTCCGCCGGAGCCTCGCCCGCACGCACGCCAGGCTCGACGCGATGAAACTCCTCAACTGGCAGATGGTGAACGCCGTCCAGCAGGGCACCCTCACCCCTCAGGACGCCTCCGCGGTCAAGGTCTACGGCTCCGAGGCCCGCCGCGACGCCTACGCCTGGCTCATGGAGGTCGTCGGCTCCGCGGGCGCGCTCAAGGAGGGCTCGGCGGGCACGGTCCTGCACGGCGAACTCGAACGCGGCTACCGCTCGGCGGTCATCTTCACCTTCGGTGGCGGCAACAACGAGATCCAGCGCGAGATCATCTCCTGGATCGGCCTCGGCATGCCCCGCGTCCGCCGCTGAACCCGCGCGCGCCGGTCCCCTTCACCACCGCTGCCCCGCCCCCACATGCGGGAGAGCGACGCCGGGGCGACCGGCCATCTTCGGGAACCCCCGGCCGATCCGGCGCGTACCCCCGTAGCCTGACCGCATGAGCAAGGATGCCGATCCCGGGCTCTTCGGTCCCGGCTCCGTGACCTGGCAGTTGCACGGCGATCCCGTGATGTGGATCGCCGGCGTCAGCGCGCTGTATCTGCAGGCGCTCCACCCTGTGGCCGTGCGCGGTGTGATGATCAACAGCGACTTCCGCCGCGACGCCTGGGGCCGGCTGCTCCGGACCGCCGACTTCGTCGGCACGATCAGCTACGGGACCACCGAGGCCGCCGAGACGGCCGGTGCCCGGGTGCGGAAGATCCACCGGCTGCTCGGAGTCGACGACCCCGAGCTGCTCCTCTGGGTGCACTGCGCCGAGGTCGACTCGTACCTCTCCGTCGTCCGTCGCTCCGGCGTCACCCTCACCGACGCCCAGGCGGACAGGTACGTCGACGAACACCGTGTCTCCGCCCGCCTCGTCGGCCTCGACCCGGGCGCCGTGCCCGCGACCGTCGACGAACTCGGCGCCTACTTCGACGGTGTACGGCCGCGGCTCAACGCCGGAGCGGACGCCCGCACCGTGGACGCCTTCCTGCGCCGCCCGCCCGTCGCCCCCGCCCTCGTACCGGCGCGCGAGATCATCTGGCGGCGCGTGGCCTCACTCGCGTACAACTGCCTGCCCCTCTACGCCCACGAGCTCTACGGCAGGCCCGCGCCGCCGCCCGAGACCGTCACGTACCAGCTCACGGCCACGGCCAATCTGCTGCGTTCGATTCCGGCCCGGCTCCGCTGGCGGCTGCCGCCGGGTCACATTCTGAATGCGATGTCCCGGCTGGGCCCCGACGCGCGGCCCGCCCCGTACACACTCCGCGACCAGGCCGCCATACTGGACGGGCCGGGGAGGGCGCGAGGAACACACGGGGGCGACAGCACGCGATGGCGGAGACCAGGCTGATCCAGGGCCGGTACCGGCTGCACGACGTGATCGGGCGCGGCGGCATGGGCGAGGTGTGGCGGGCCACCGACGAGTCGCTCGGCCGCCGGGTCGCGGTCAAATGCCTCAAACCGCTGGGACCGCAGCAGCGGGACCCGCACTCCCTGACGGTGCTGCGGGAACGGTTCCGGCGCGAGGCCCGGGTGGCCGCCTCGCTCCAGCACCGCGGGGTCACCGTCGTGCACGACTTCGGCGAGTACGACGGGGTGCTCTTCCTCGTCATGGAGCTGTTGGAGGGGCACAACCTCAGCCAGCTCCTGGAGGAGAACGAACAGCACCCGCTGCCGGTGCAGGACGTCGTGGACATCGCCGAACAGGTCGCCGACGCCCTCGCGTACACGCACCGGCAGGGCATCGTCCACCGCGACCTCAAGCCGGCCAACATCATGCGGCTCGGCGACGGCGCAGTGAAGATCTGCGACTTCGGGATCGCGCGGCTCGGCGACAACATCGGACACACCTCGCAGCTCACCGGCACCGGCATCGCTATGGGAACCCCGCACTACATGTCGCCCGAGCAGATCAGCGGCGGCCAGGTCGACCACCGCAGCGACCTGTACTCACTGGGCTGCGTGCTGTACGAGATCGCCACCGGCGCCCCGCCCTTCGACCTGGACGACGCCTGGGCCGTCCTGGTCGGCCACCGCGACACTCCGCCGCGACCCCTGCGGACCCACCGGGCCGAACTGCCCGACTACCTCGACCGGATCGTGCTCGACCTGCTCGCCAAGACCCCCGACGACCGGCCCACCGACGCGGGCGTCCTGCGCCGCAGGATCCTCTCGGCCCGCACCGGAATCGGACCCGGTTCCGGTCGCGGACTCGGCTCTGGACTTGGACCCGACCCTGGCCGCGGACGCGACTCCGGTCCAGGTCCCGGTCCCGGACCCGGTCCGGGCCCCGGTCCCGGACCTGGACCCGGACCTGGACCCGGCTCCGGGTCCGGAGCCGGTGTGTGGGGAGGCGCCGATCGCCCCGCCGTTCCCCCCGCCCGGACGCCCGCCGACGAGGCGTCTCCCCGACTCCCCTCCTGGGCACGGGACATGACCGCCGGGCACCACGCGACCGGTGAGGCCGACGCCTCGCGCCCGCCGGCGTACGATCCCGTCGCCGCGCTCACGGGGGAGTGGACGACCGCCTCGCGCTCGGTTCCGCCGCGCTCCCCGGACGGCCCGGAGCGCGCCGCCGCGCCGCCGGAACTCCTCGCCGTGCTCGCCGGCCGGCACCGGGCCGGGCTCGGCCTCGGCCGGCTCGGCCGCTGGGACGAGGCCGAGGACGTGCACCGGTCCGTCGTCGAGGACCGCCGCCGCGTCCTCGGCCCCGACCACCCCGACACCCTCGCCAGCCGGTACGAGCTCGGCTTCACCCTCAGCAGGCTCGCCCGCCCCGACGAGGCCCTGCGCCAGTTCGACCTGGTGGCCGAGGCGCGCGAGCGGGTCCTCGGCGCGGACCATCCCGACACGCTGGCCGCCCGCCAGGAGACGGCGTACGTCCTCGGCCGGCTCGGGCGGCACGTCGAGGCGCACCAGGTCTACGTGGACGTGCTCGCCGCGCGGGTACGCACCATGGGCGCCGACCACCCCGACACCCTGCGCTGCCGCCACAACCTGGCCTTCAACCTGGGACGCCTCGGCCGCCGCGAGGACGCGTACCGGATGGCCGCAGAGGTGGCGTCGGCGCGCGGCCGGCTGCTCGGCGCCGACCACCCCGACACCCTGGTGACCCGCTACGAGGTGGCCTACGACCTGGGCCGGTTGGGGCGCTGGTCGGAGGCGCTCGTCGCCTACCGCGAGGTCGTCGCCGCACGCTCCGAGGTCCTCGGCCCGGACCACCCCGACACGCTCGCCGCCTGCTACGAGGTCGGCATCTGCCTCGGCCGGCTCGGCCGGAGCGGCGACGCCCTCGACCTCTACCGCGATCTGGTGGCCGCCCGTACCCGTGTGCTCGGTCCCGACGACCCGGAGACGCTCCGCGCCCGCCACGGCCTCGGCGTCAACCTCGGGCGGCTCTCCCGCTGGGAGGAGGCCGTCGCCGAGGCCCGTGAGGTGTGCGCGATCCGCGAGCGCGTTCTCGGCGCCGACCACCCGGACACGCTCGCCAGCCGCCGCGAGATCGCCGTCGGCCTCGGCCGGCTGGCGCGCTGGTCCGAGGCCCTCGCCTGTCACCGCCAGGTCGCCGAGGCCCGCGAGCGCAGCCTCGGTCCCGAGCACCCCGACACGCTGGCGGCCCGCCACGACGAGGCCCACTGCCTCGAACGGCTCGGTCGCACCACCGAGGCCGCCGCCTCGTACCGCCGGATGGCCGCCCCGCGGGAGCCCACCGGCGGCGACGCCCGTACGCCCCGGGCCTGAACCGTCTCCCCGCGCGGCCGACGGGCCTGAGCCCGGTCGAGTGGAGCGGGCCGGTCGGCCCAGGCCGACACGGTCGTCCGCTCCCACGGGGTTCCCCCGGCGATCTTCGCGTGTTAGCAAGAGACATGACCGCACAGCGCTCGTACGACGCCGTCATCGTCGGCGGTGGCCACAACGGACTCGTCGCCGCCGCCTACCTGGCCCGGGCCGGACGAACCGTCCTCGTCCTGGAACGACTCGGCTCCACCGGCGGCGCCGCCGTGTCCACCCGGCCCTTCGCCGGCGTCGACGCCCGGCTCTCCCGGTACTCCTACCTCGTCTCGCTCCTGCCGTCGAAGATCGTGCGCGAGCTGGGGCTGCGCTTCGCGGTGCGGAAACGGTCCATCTCCTCGTACACCCCGAAGGGCGACGGGGGGCTGCTCGTCGGCGGGGGCACGGACCGCACCCGCGCCTCCTTCGCGGCCCTCACCGGGTCCGACCGCGAGTACGAGGCCTGGCAGGGCTTCTACGCCCGGACGGCCCAGGTCGCCGAGCGGGTCTTCCCCACGCTCACCGAGCCGCTGCCCACCCGCGCCGAACTGCGTTCCCGCGTCGGCGACGAGACCTCCTGGCGGATGCTGTTCGAGCGGCCGATCGGCGCCGCCGTCGAGGAGACCTTCGCCGACGACCTGGTCCGGGGCGTCGTCCTCACCGACGCCCTGATCGGTACCTTCGCCGACGCCCACGACCCCTCCCTGCTCCAGAACCGGTGCTTCCTCTACCACGTGATCGGCGGCGGCACCGGCGACTGGGACGTCCCCGTCGGCGGCATGGGCGCCCTCACCGACGCCCTCGCGGACGCGGCCCGCGCGGCGGGCGCGGAGATCCGTACCGGCCACGAGGCCGTGCGGGTCGAGACCGACGGCCTGCGCGCCGAGGTCACCTACCGCACGGCGGACGGCGAGGGCGTGGTCGCGGCGGAGCACGTACTCGTCAACGCCTCGCCGCAGGCCCTCGCCGAGCTGCTCGGCGAGACGCCCCCGGTGCCCGCCGAGGGGGCCCAGCTCAAGGTCAACATGCTGCTCACTCGGCTGCCCCGGCTCCGCGACCGCTCCGTCGACCCGCGCGAGGCGTTCGCCGGCACCTTCCACATCGCCGAGGGGTACGGCCAGTTGGCCACGGCGTACGCAGAGGCGGCCGCCGGCAGGCTGCCCACCGCGCCGCCCTCCGAGATCTACTGCCACTCGCTGACCGACCCCAGCATCCTCGGCCCCGAGCTCGCGGGCCAGGGCTACCAGACCCTCACCCTCTTCGGGCTGCACACCCCCGCGCGGCTCTTCGCCGCCGACAACGACGGCGCCCGCGCCGCCCTCCTGAAGGCGACCCTGGCCGAACTCGACGCCGTCCTCGACGAGCCGCTCGCCGACTGTCTCGCCACCGACGCCGACGGCAGGCCCTGCATCGAGGCCAAGACCCCGCTCGACCTGGAGCGCGACCTCAGGCTGCCCGGCGGCCACATCTTCCACCGCGACCTCTCCTTCCCCTACGGGGAGGAGGGCACCGGCCGCTGGGGCGTGGAGACCGGCCACGGCAACGTGCTGCTCTGCGGGGCGGGGGCCGTGCGGGGCGGCGGGGTCAGCGGCATCCCCGGCCACAACGCGGCGATGGCGGCGCTCGGACGGTGACGCGCCGGGCGCCGCGGCCGGCGGCGTGAAGCTCACCTGTGGCAGCGCTTAAGAAATCCTCGATGGACCCCGATGCAGGACGTACGGAAGATTCTCTTCGGGGATCTTGGGCGCGGAACCGTGCCCGGACCCCGAAGGTCACAGGACACGCACGTCGGGAGCCATGGCATTGAAGGCGCTGGTCAAGCAGAAGGCGGAGCCGGGACTCTGGCTCATGGACGTACCGGAGCCGGAGATCGGCCCCGGAGAAGTACTGATCAAGGTCAAGCGGACCGGCATCTGCGGTACCGATCTGCACATCCGCTCCTGGGACGGCTGGGCCCAGAAGACCATCGCCACGCCGCTGACCGTCGGCCACGAGTTCGTCGGCGAGGTCGTCGAGACCGGCCGTGACGTCGTCGACATCGCGGTCGGCGACCTGGTCAGCGGCGAGGGCCACCTCGTCTGCGGGAAGTGCCGCAACTGTCTGGCCGGCCGCCGCCACCTCTGCCGTGCCACCGTCGGCCTCGGCGTCGGGCGCGACGGCGCGTTCGCCGAGTACGTCGCCCTGCCCGCGTCCAACGTCTGGGTCCACCGCGTCCCGGTCGACCTCGACGTCGCCGCGATCTTCGACCCCTTCGGCAACGCCGTGCACACCGCGCTCTCCTTCCCGCTCGTCGGCGAGGACGTCCTCGTCACCGGCGCGGGCCCCATCGGCATCATGGCCGCCGCCGTCGCCAAGCACGCGGGCGCGCGCCACGTCGTCATCACCGACGTCAGCGAGGAGCGGCTCGACCTCGCCCGCAAGGCGGGTGTCTCGCTGGCGCTGAACGTCGCCGAGCAGACGATCGCCGACGGCCAGCGCACGCTGGGCCTCAAGGAGGGCTTCGACGTCGGCCTGGAGATGTCCGGCAACCCGCGCGCGATGCGCGACATGATCGCGAACATGACCAACGGCGGCAAGATCGCCATGCTCGGCCTGCCCGCCGAGGACTTCGCCGTCGACTGGGCGAAGATCGTGACCTCCATGATCACCATCAAGGGCATCTACGGCCGCGAGATGTTCGAGACCTGGTACGCGATGTCCGTCCTCCTGGAGGGCGGCCTGGACCTCGCCCCGGTGATCACCGGCCGTTACGCCTACACCGACTTCGAGGCCGCCTTCGACGACGCCGCCTCCGGCAAGGGCGGCAAGGTCATCCTCGACTGGACCGTCTGACCCCGGCTCCTCTCGTCCACCTCGTCTCCTTCCTCCGCGCGTCCGACCTCCCGCTAAGGAACCCCACATGTTCGACTCCGTACGCGACGACCTCCGCACCACCCTCGACGAGATCCGCGCCGCCGGACTGCACAAGCCCGAGCGCGTCATCGGCACGCCCCAGTCCGCGACGGTGGCCGTCACGGCCGGCGGGCAGCCCGGAGAGGTGCTCAACTTCTGCGCGAACAACTACCTCGGCCTGGCCGACCACCCCGAGGTGATCGCCGCCGCCCACGAGGCCCTGGACCGCTGGGGCTACGGCATGGCGTCCGTGCGCTTCATCTGCGGTACGCAGGAGGTGCACAAGGAGCTGGAGGCCCGGCTGTCCTCCTTCCTCGGCCAGGAGGACACGATCCTCTACTCCTCCTGCTTCGACGCCAACGGCGGTGTCTTCGAGACGCTGCTCGGCGCCGAGGACGCCGTCATCTCCGACGCCCTCAACCACGCCTCGATCATCGACGGCATCCGGCTCTCCAAGGCCCGCCGCTTCCGCTACGCCAACCGCGACATGGCCGACCTGGAGCAGCAGCTCAAGGAGGCCACCGAGGGCGGCGCCCGCCGCAAGCTGATCGTCACCGACGGCGTCTTCTCCATGGACGGCTACGTCGCCCCGCTCGGCGAGATCTGCGACCTGGCCGAGCGCTACGACGCCATGGTCATGGTCGACGACTCGCACGCCGTGGGCTTCGTCGGCCCCGGCGGGCGCGGCACCCCCGAGCTGCACGGCGTCATGGACCGGGTCGACATCATCACCGGCACCCTCGGCAAGGCACTCGGCGGTGCCTCCGGCGGCTACGTCGCGGCCCGCGCCGAGATCGTCGCCCTGCTGCGCCAGCGCTCCCGCCCGTACCTCTTCTCCAACACCCTCGCCCCGGTCATCGCCGCCGCCTCCCTCAAGGTCCTCGACCTGCTGGAGTCCGCGGGCGACCTGCGCGAGCGGCTGCGCGCCAACACCGAGCTGTTCCGCACCCGGATGACCGCCGAGGGCTTCGACATCCTCCCCGGCGACCACGCCATCGCGCCCGTCATGATCGGTGACGCCTCGGAGGCCGGGCGCATGGCGGAGCTGCTCCTGGAGCGCGGTGTGTACGTGATCGGCTTCTCGTACCCCGTGGTTCCGCAGGGCCAGGCGCGCATCCGCGTCCAGCTCTCGGCCGCGCATTCCTCCGATGATGTGAACCGGGCTGTGGACGCGTTCGTCGACGCGCGCGCCGCCCTGCGAGACTAGGGGAATGATCGAAGCGCGGCGGCTGCACATCCTCCGAGCGGTGGCCGACCACCGCACGGTCACGGCGGCTGCCGCCGCGCTCTATCTCACCCCTTCCGCCGTCTCGCAGCAGCTCGCCGCCCTGGAGCAGGAGACCGGCCACCGGCTGGTCGAGCGCAACGCCCGGGGCGCCCGGCTCACCCCGGCCGGCGAGATCCTGCTCAGCCACGCCAACGCCGTCCTGGCCCAGCTGGAGCGCGCCGAGTCCGAGCTCGCCGCGTACGGCTCGGGCGAGGCCGGGACGGTCACGGTCGCGGCCTTCGCCACCGGTATCGGCCTGGTCGTCGCCCCCGCCATCTCCGGCCTGGCCCGCACCGCGCCCGGCATCCAGGTCCGGGTGCGGGACGCCGAGGGCGACGAGAGCCTGCTGATGGTCCTGGACCGCCAGGTCGACGTGGCCGTGGCCGTCGAGTACCGGGGCGCGCCCGGCGAGGACGACGCCCGGCTCACCCGCGTACCGCTCTACGCGGAGCCCTTCGATGCCGTCCTGCCGCCCGGGCACGCCCTCGCGGTCGGACAGCGGGTGGCCCTCGCCGATCTCGCCAAGGACGCCTGGATCGGCCAGTCGCCCGGCAACCCCTGCCATGACGTGACCGTCCTGGCCTGCGAGTACGCCGGATTCGCGCCCCGCTTCGAGCACTCGTCCGACGACTTCCGCGCGGTCGTCGCCCTCGCCGCCGCGGGCGCGGGTGTCGCGCTCGTCCCGCGCTCGGCGCTGCGGGGCGCGGCCCTGGACGAGGTGGCGATCCGCCCGGTGGACGGCGTGGCCCCCACCCGCCGCGTCTTCGCGGCGGTCCGCAGGGGCGCCGAGGACCACCCCCTGATCAGCCCGGTCCTCGCGGCCCTGCGGGAGGCCGCCGGCCCGGGTGCCTGACCCGGAAGCGCCCCTCCTCAGTCCGCCGAGGCCGTCCAGCCCACGGCCTCGATCCGGGACGCGTCGGCCGGCCGGGCGTCGTCGAAGAGGGGCCGCCCCGAGCCGTCCAGGACCCTGAGGGCGTCCACGTACACCCCGCGCCCGACGTAGCGCTGGTCCGTCGCGTACCGCCACCGCAGGCGTACGGGCCCGGTGCCAGCGCCCACCGGAAGCTTCGCCGCCAGCCGGTGCCAGACCCGTCCGGACCAGCCGCTCACCGACCCTGTCGGATGCGTCCGCGGCTCCTGCCCCTTCCGTACGGTGGTGAACGGCACCGGTGCCCACGTTCCGCCGCCGTCCGTGGAGGCCTCCAGGTGCGCGGCGTCCGCGGCGGGCTCGGTGTCCCACCACAGGGCGCACTCCACGCGCGCCGCGCCCGCCACCGGCGGCAGGGTCAGCGTCGCCGTCGTCGCGCTCGCCATGCCCGAGAACCAGGAGCTGCGGCCGCGAGCGGGGCGGACGGGGATGGCGCGGGCCAGGTGGTCGGCGGCGGCGACCCGGGGCGCCGAGCCCGAGCGCCAGGTGCGCACCGGGTGCACCGAGTTGCCGAGGACGACGAGGAACGCGTCGGTGGTCGGGTCCAGGACCAGACTGGTCCCGGTGAAGCCGGTGTGGCCCGCAGAGCGAGGCGTCGCCATCGCGCCCATGTACCAGTGCTGGTAGAGCTCGAAGCCGAGGCCGTGCTCGTCGCCCGGGAACGCGGTGTTGAAGTCCGTGAACATCAGCTCCACCGACTCGGAGGCCAGGATCCGCGCGGGGCCGTACGCCCCGCCGTTGAGGAGCGTGCGGGCGAGGACCGCGAGGTCCCAGGCGCAGGAGAACACCCCCGCGTGGCCGGCGACCCCGCCCATGCCGAAGGCGTTCTCGTCGTGGACCTCGCCCCGGACCATGCCCCGGTCGAGCCCGGACCAGGGCAGCCGGGCGTCCTCGGTCGCCGCGATCTTCGGGCGCCACGAGGGCGGGGGATTGAAGAGCGTGCGGTGCATCCCGAGCGGAGCCGTGATCTCGGTCCTGAGCAGGCTGTCCAGCGTGCGTCCTGTGATCGCCTCCAGGATCAGCTGGAGCGAGATCAGGTTCAGATCGGAGTACAGATAGCGGGTGCCGGGCGCGTTCGCCGGTGCTTCCTGCCACAGCAGCCGCAGCTGTTCCTCCCGCGTCGGCTCCTTGAACAGCGGGATCCAGGCACGGAACCCCGATGTGTGGGTGAGCAGCTGACGGACCGTGATGTCCTGCTTCCCGCCACCCCCGAACTCCGGCAGATACGCCGTGACCTTCGCCTCGAGCGCGAGGGTCCCGCGCTCGATCTGCTGCACCGCCAGGATCGAGGTGAAGAGCTTGGAGACCGACGCCAGGTCGAAGACCGTGTCCTCGGCCATCGGGATCCGCTCGTCCGGCGGCAGTTCGACGCCGGTGTCCGTCTTCTCGTCGTACGCCGCGTACCGGACCGCGTGCCCGATCGGCCGGTGCAGGGCGACGGTCCCGCCGCGCCCGGCGAGCAGTACGGCGCCCGCGTACCAGGGGCGGCGGGGGGAAGGGGCGAGGTACGTCTCGGCGTCGGCCACCAGCAGATCCAGGTGCTCGGCGAGCAGCCCGGCCTGTTCCGGGGAGCCGCGCCGCAGGGTGGTCCGGTCTCCGCCCCGGGGCGTGGAGGCCGCGGCGGCCCCCGGGATCGAGCCGACCATCACCGCACCTCCCAGGGCGAGAAGCCGGCCACCGAACGCCCGGCGGCCGATCCCCGCACTCCCTGCCGACTCCTCCGTCATCCCTACCCTCTCCCACGCCACTGAAAGAATCCTTCGGCCACACGCGCAACGCCTGAAACTTTCTTACCGGGGTGAGGGGCCGTCAAGGAAGCGGGCTGCGCCCCAAAGAATCTGACACTGCATCAGAAAATCTCTTCCCTCGGCCGTGTCCCTGCGGCATCCTGCCGCCCATGAAGACGGAGCTGAGCCAAAAACTGGGGATCGAGCACGCCATCTTCGGCTTCACGCCCTTCCCCGCGGTGGCCGCCGCCATCACCAGAGCAGGCGGGTTCGGCGTGCTGGGGGCGGTGCGCTACACCGCACCCGACGACCTGGCCCGTGACCTCGACTGGATGCAGGAGCACACCGACGGGCTGCCCTACGGCCTCGATGTCGTCATGCCGGCGAAGAAGGTCGAGGGGGTGAGCGAGGCCGACGTCGAGGCGATGATCCCGGAGGGGCACCGCGAGTTCGTCCGCGCGACCCTCGCCAAGCACGGCGTCCCCGAGCTCGCCGAGGGCGAGGCCTCCGGCTGGCGGATCACCGGCTGGATGGAGCAGGTCGCCCGCAACCAGCTCGACGTCGCCTTCGACTACCCCATCAAGCTCCTCGCCAACGCGCTCGGCTCCCCGCCCGCCGACGTCGTCCAGCGCGCGCACGACCACGACGTCCTCGTGGCCGCGCTGGCCGGCAGCGCCCGGCACGCCCGCCACCACGCCGAGGCCGGCATCGACATCGTCGTCGCCCAGGGCTACGAGGCCGGCGGCCACACCGGCGAGATCGCGTCCATGGTCCTCACGCCCGAGGTCGTCGACGCCGTCTCCCCGCTGCCCGTCCTCGCCGCCGGCGGCATCGGCAGCGGCGAGCAGATCGCGGCCGGGCTCGCCCTCGGTGCCCAGGGCGTCTGGCTCGGCTCCCTCTGGCTCACCACCACCGAGGCCGAGCTGCACTCCCGCGCGCTCACCGCCAAGCTCCTCGCCGCCGGCTCCGGCGACACCGTCCGCTCCCGCGCCCTGACCGGCAAGCCCGCCCGCCAGTTGCGCACCGAGTGGACCGACGCCTGGGACGACCCGGAAGGCCCCGGCACGCTCCCCATGCCCCTCCAGGGGCTGCTGGTCGCCGAGGCCGTCTCCCGTATCCAGAAGTACGAGGTCGAGCCGCTGCTCGGCACCCCGGTCGGCCAGATCGTCGGCCGGATGAACACCGAACGCAGCGTCCAGCAGGTCTTCGACGAACTCACCCGCGGCTTCGAACGGGCCGTGGACCGCATCAACCGCATCGCCGGACGGAGTGCCCCGTGAGCGAGACGAACGGTTTCTGGTCCCAGGCCGCCGCCGACCCCGCCCGTACTGTCCTGATCGCACCCGACGGCGAGGAGTGGACCGCCGGGCGGCTGCACGCCGACGCGAACCGGCTGGTCCATGGACTGCGCGCGGCCGGCCTGGAGCGCGGGGACGCCTTCGCGGTCGTGCTGCCCAACGGCGTCGAGTTCCTCGTCGCCCATCTCGCCGCGACCCAGGCCGGGTTCTACCTCGTGCCCGTCAACCACCACCTGGTCGGCCCCGAGATCGCCTGGATCGTCGCCGACTCCGGCGCCAAGGTGCTCCTCGCCCACGAGCGGTTCGCCGCCGCCGCGACGGCCGCCGCCGACGAGGCCGGGCTGCCCGCCACCCACCGCCACGCCGTCGGCGAGATCCCCGGCTTCCGCCCGTACGCCGAACTCCTCGACGGACAACCGGAATCCGCGCCCGAGGACCGCACCCTCGGCTGGGTCATGAACTACACCTCAGGCACCACGGGCCGGCCACGTGGCATCCGCCGCCCGCTGCCCGGCAAGCTCCCGGAGGAGACGTACCTCGGCGGCTTCCTCGGCATCTTCGGCATCCGGCCCTTCGACGGCAACACGCACCTGGTCTGCTCGCCGCTCTACCACACGGCCGTGCTCCAGTTCGCGAGCGCCGCCCTGCACATCGGCCATCCGTTGGTCCTCATGGACAAGTGGGCGCCCGAGGAGATGCTGCGCCTCATCGACGCCCACGCCTGCACCCACACCCACATGGTCCCCACCCAGTTCCACCGGCTGCTCGCGCTTCCCGAAGAGGTACGGAACCGCTACGACGTCTCGTCGATGCGGCACGCCATCCACGGCGCCGCGCCCTGCCCCGACCACGTCAAACGGGCGATGATCGAGTGGTGGGGGAGCTGCGTGGAGGAGTACTACGCGGCGAGCGAGGGCGGCGGCGCGTTCGCCACCGCCGAGGACTGGCTGAAGAAGCCGGGTACGGTCGGCAAGGCCTGGCCCATCAGCGAACTCGCCGTCTTCGACGACGACGGCAACCGGCTCGCGCCCGGCGAACTCGGCACCGTCTACATGAAGATGTCCACGGGCGGCTTCGCGTACCACAAGGACGAGGAGAAGACGGCGAAGAACCGCATCGGCGACTTCTTCACCGTCGGCGACCTGGGCGTCCTCGACGAGGACGGCTACCTCTTCCTGCGCGACCGGAAGATCGACATGATCATCTCGGGCGGAGTGAACATCTACCCGGCCGAGATCGAGTCCGCGCTCCTCACCCACCCGGCCGTCGCCGACGCCGCCGCCTTCGGCATCCCGCACGCCGACTGGGGCGAGGAGGTCAAGGCCGTCGTCGAACCGGCCGAGGGCCACGAGGCGGGGGAGCAGCTGGCCGCCGCGATCCTGGCGCACTGTGAGGAGCGTCTCGCCGGCTACAAGCGCCCCAAGTCCGTCGACTTCATCACCGCGATGCCCCGCGACCCGAACGGCAAGCTCTACAAGCGCAGGTTGAGGGAGCCTTACTGGGAGGGGCACGAGCGCCCGCTCTGACCCCGCCCCGCCCGCCGCGCCCCCCGACGGCCGCCGTGCAAGTCGGGCGAATGGCGCGATGTGGCAGGATGCGGATCATGAGTTCGAGCACGGCAGGCCTGGCACGACAGTGGACGACATGGGGACCGGTCGTGGCGGCCGTCGACCTCGCGCTGACGTGGGGACGTGATCTGGCCGGCTTCGGGGTGGCGATCGCGGCCGTCTGCCTCTTCGCGGCCGTGCTCGCCGCCGTCCACCACGCGGAGGTCGTCGCCCATCGCGTCGGCGAACCCTACGGCTCGCTCGTCCTCGCCGTCGCCGTCACCGTCATCGAGGTCGGACTGATCGTCACCCTCATGGCGGGCGGCGGCGAGAAGACCGCCACGTACGCACGGGACACCGTCTTCGCCGCCGTCATGATCACCTGCAACGGCATCGTGGGCCTCTCGCTGCTCGTCGGCGCCCTGCGCAACCGCATCGCCGTCTTCAACGCGGAAGGCTCGGGCGGCGCCCTCGCCACCGTCTGCACCCTGGCGACCATGACCCTGGTCCTGCCGACGTTCACCACGAGCCACCCGGGACCGGAGTTCTCCGGTGCCCAGCTGACCTTCGCGGCCGTCGCCTCCCTCTGCCTGTACGGGGTCTTCGTCGCCGTCCAGACCGTCCGGCACCGGGACTACTTCCTGCCGGTGTCCCGGGAGGGCCAGGCCGGCGCGGGGTCGGAGGACGACCACGCCGACCCGCCGACCAAGCAGGAGATGTGGATCAGCCTCGGCCTCCTCGTCCTCGCGCTCGTCGCCGTCGTCGGGCTCGCCAAGCTCATCTCGCCCACGATCGAGGACGGTGTGGAGTCGGCCGGCCTGCCCAAGGCCGTGGTCGGCGTCATCATCGCCCTGATGGTGCTGCTCCCCGAGACCCTCGCCGCCGTCCGGGCCGCGCGCCGGGACCGCATGCAGACCAGCCTCAATCTGGCGTACGGCTCCGCCATCGCCAGCATCGGCCTGACGATCCCTTCGATCGCCCTCGCCTCCATCTGGCTCTCCGGGCCCCTGATCCTCGGCCTCGGGGCCGTCCACATGGTGCTGCTCGTGCTGACCGCCGTCGTCAGCGCCCTCACCGTGGTGCCGGGCCGCGCCACGCTTCTCCAGGGCGGCGTCCACCTCTCCATCTTCGCGGCCTTCGTGTTCCTCTCGTTCAGCCCCTGACCCCGAAGACCCCGGGGCGGTATACGTACTTGACCGGCCACCCCGGTCCGCCGAGGATCGCGCCATGGAACGACTCCTCAGCCGCACCGTCGACGGCGTCCTGCGCATGACCGCCCAGCGCACCCCCGACCGGGTCGCCGTCCGGTACGCGGACCGCTCCTGGACGTACGCGGAGCTGGACGCCGCCGTGACCACCGGGGCCGCCGTGCTGCGGGAGCGCTACGGACTCGAGGAGAGTGCCCGCGTCGCGACGTACGGCCACAACTCCGACGCGTACCTCATCGCCTTCCTGGCCTGCTCGCGCGCGGATCTCATCCACGTCCCGGTCAACCACCACCTCACCGGCGACGACCTCGACTACATCCTGCGCCAGTCGGGCAGTTCGCTCGTCCTCGCCGACCCCGCGCTCGCCGACCGCGTCCCCGCCGACATGCCCGTACGGGCACTGCGGGACACCGAGGGCTCCTTCCTCACCGCGCTCGACGAACCGGAGACGTTCGACCCCGACCGCGATGCCCGCGAGTACGTCCAGCTCCTCTACACCTCAGGGACGACGGCGCTGCCCAAGGGCGCCCGGATGACGCACCGGGCGCTGGTCCACGAGTACGCCAGCGCCATCGAGGCCCTGGACCTGAGCCCCGACGACCGGCCGGTCCACTCGCTGCCGCTCTACCACTCCGCGCAGATGCACGTCTTCCTGCTGCCGTACCTCGCGGTCGGCGCGGAGAACACCATCGTGGACGGCCCTGACCCCAAGGTCCTCTTCGACCTGATCGAGTCGGGCCGCGCGGACAGCCTCTTCGCCCCGCCGACGGTCTGGATCGGCCTGTCGAACCACCCGGAGTTCGCGAGCCGCGACCTCTCCGGCCTCCGCAAGGCGTACTACGGCGCCTCGATCATGCCCGTCCCGGTCCTGGAGCGGCTGCGCGAGCGCCTCCCCGACCTGGGTTTCTACAACTGCTTCGGCCAGTCCGAGATCGGCCCCCTCGCCACGGTCCTCGGCCCGGACGAGCACGAGGGCCGGATGGCCTCCTGCGGGCGTCCCGTCCGGCACGTCGAGGCGAAGGTCGTCGACGAGGACGGCGACGAGGTCCCCGACGGCACACCCGGCGAGATCGTCTACCGCTCCCCGCAGCTGTGCGACGGCTACTGGGACAAGCGCGAGGAGACCAGGGCGGCCTTCCGCGACGGCTGGTTCCGCTCCGGCGATCTCGCGGTGCGCGACGCCGACGGCTACTACACGATCGTGGACCGGGTGAAGGACGTCATCAACTCCGGCGGCGTCCTGGTCGCCTCGCGCCAGGTCGAGGACGCCCTCTACACCCACCCGGCCGTCGCCGAGGTCGCCGTCGTGGGGCTCCCCGACGACCGCTGGATCGAGGCGATCACGGCGGTCGTCGTCGCCCGCGCGGACGTCACCGAGGCCGCCCTGATCACCCACGCCCGCGAGAAGCTCGCGCCCTTCAAGGCTCCGAAGCGGATCCTCTTCGTCGACGAACTCCCCCGCAACGCCAGCGGCAAGATCCTCAAGCGCGAGCTCCGCGACCGCTTCGCGACGGCCACGGACGGCGCCTGAAGGGATCCCGCCCAGGGCCGCTCGTCGAGACTCCCGTAGCGTCCGTTCCATGACTGAGCTGGAGGCCCTCGTCCGTCTGTGCCCACCGCCCGCCGAAACGCCGCCGGTGGTGGACTGGGCGTCGGCCGAGCGCGCTCTCGGTGTGACGCTTCCTCAGGACTACAAGCGGCTCGTCGAGACGTACGGTGACGGCGTCTTCGACGAGACGGTCTGGCTGCTCGTCCCCGACTCCGCCTACGACGACTGCGACCTCCACGCGCAGACCGCCGAACGGGACGAGATCCTGGCCGACTTGTGGGGGATGGGTGAGGAGAGACCGGCCGCCCTGCTGGAACCGGGGGTCCGGGTCCTGCCGTGGGCCTTCGAGGAGGGCACCGGGGCGTTCCTGTACTGGCTGGTGCGCCCCGGCCGGCACCCCGACGAGTGGACCGTGCTCTACAACGAGGGACGCGGCCCCCTGTGGGAGCACCACGACACGGGGTGTGTCGCGTTCCTGCGGGCGGTGCTCACGGGAACGGCGAGGACGGCCTACTTCGGCTACCTGCACGAGGTGCTGAAGCCGAAGGAGCACCGCTTCGAGACGGCCGACGAGACCCTCGGCGCGTCCCGGTCCTGACGTCGTCGGCCGCTCCCGTCGCCCGGATCCGGAAGGCGGTTCCCAGGGCCCCTCGTTCGGATCATGCCGGGAATGCCGGGCTCGCGGGGTCCCCGATCCGGCCTGATCCGAACAGAAGGCGCTAGTTCTGCCGCAGATCCACGATCCGCTTGATCTTGCCCACGGACCGCTCCAGCGTCTCCGGGTCGACGACCTCCACCGCGACCGAGACGCCGATGCCGTCCTTGCAGGCCGTCGCGATCGCGCGGGCCGCTGCCGCGCGTTCGTCGGGGGTGGCGTCCGGCCGGGCCTCGGCGCGGACGGTCAGGGCGTCGAGGCGGCCCTCGCGGGTGAGCTTCAGCTGGAAGTGCGGGGCCACGCCCGGCGTACGCAGGACGATCTCCTCGACCTGGGTGGGGAAGAGGTTCACCCCGCGCAGGATCACCATGTCGTCGCTGCGCCCCGTGACCTTCTCCATCCGTCGGAAGACCCGCGCCGTGCCCGGCAGCAGCCGCGTCAGGTCCCGCGTGCGGTACCGGATCACGGGCATGGCCTCCTTGGTGAGGGAGGTGAACACCAGCTCGCCCTCCTCGCCGTCCGGCAGCACCTCGCCCGTGATCGGGTCCACGATCTCCGGGTAGAAGTGGTCCTCCCAGATGTGCAGGCCGTCCTTGGTCTCGACGCACTCCTGCGCGACGCCCGGGCCCATCACCTCGGACAGCCCGTATATGTCGACCGCGTCGATCGCGAACCGCTCCTCGATCTCCCGGCGCATCGCCTCGGTCCACGGCTCGGCGCCGAAGATCCCCACCTTCAGCGAGGTCGTCCGCGGATCGACGCCCTGCCGCTCGAACTCGTCGAGCAGCGTGAGCATGTACGAGGGCGTGACCATGATGATCTCGGGCCGGAAGTCCTGGATCAGCTGGACCTGGCGGGCCGTCATGCCGCCCGACGCCGGGATGACCGTACAGCCCAGCCGCTCCGCGCCGTAGTGCGCTCCGAGCCCGCCGGTGAACAGGCCGTATCCGTAGGCCACATGGACCTTGTGGCCCGGCCGGCCGCCCGCCGCCCGGATCGAGCGGGCCACGACGTCGGCCCAGGTGTCCAGATCACGCTCGGTGTAGCCCACCACCGTCGGCCGTCCGGTGGTCCCGCTGGAGGCGTGGATGCGCCGGACCTCCGACTGGTCGACGGCGAACATCCCGAACGGGTACTGGTCCCTCAGATCGGTCTTGACGGTGAAGGGGAAGCGGGCGAGGTCGGCCAGCGAACGGCAGTCCTCGGGACGCAGCCCGGCCTTGTCGAAGGACTGCCGGTAGAAGCCCACGTTCTCGTACGCGTGCCGCAGGGTGGACCGCAGTCGCTCAAGCTGGAGCGCCGCCAGCTCCTCACGTCCGAGTCGTTCGCCGCTGTCCAGCAGATCCGTCATGCCGCGCCCACTCCCGTTCCGTCACCGCGCACTCGTGATGAATCGAACTCGTGATGAATCGGACTACCGATCATTCGGTAGATCCTTTCGGGGTCAGTAAATCGGCCCCGACCCGGTGCGTGGCAAGAGGGTGGCGCCGAATTTCCCGTTCCGTGATCGGCTGATTACGCTCGGTCGCCGTGACTCTCTGGATGCTCAACCACCTCAGCACCCTGACCCTCGGCGTGGTGATCGTCGGCGGCACGGTCCTCGTCTCCCTCGTCGGGAGCGTCCTCCTGCGCAGGCGGCACCCCCGGCTCGCCGAGGGGGAGCACAACGACATGGTGGGGGTCGTCCTCGGGATGTTCGGTGCGATCTACGGGATCATCCTCGCCTTCGTCATCGTCACCCTGTGGACGCAGATGGAGAACACCCAGAACGTGGTCGCCGCCGAGGCCACCGGCGTCGCCCTGATCGTGCGTGACGCCCGCGCCTTCCCGCCCGAGGCCAAGGCCCGGGTGGACGCCGCCGCCTCCGGCTACGTCCATGGAGTCGTCGAGGTGCAGTGGCCGCTCATGCGCGAGGGTGCCTCGGACTACTCCGTGACGGGCGCCCGACTCGACGGCCTGTACGACGCCCTGCAGGCGTACGAACCCGTCACCGAGTCGGAGAAGGCCTTCTATGCCCAGGCCGCCGCCACCCTCGACGACGTGGCGGGCGAGCGCAGGGCCCGGATCACCATGGCCGGCCAGCAACTGCCGCTGCTCCTCCAGTTGCTGGCCGTCGGCGGCGCCCTCGTCATCATCCCGCTGACCTTCCTCTACGGGATGCGGAGCCGGCGCATGCAACTCCTCTTCGTCGGCGCGGTCGCGGCCCTGATCGGCTTCAGTCTCCTGCTCGTCGTCGTCCTCGACCGGCCCTTCGCCGGTGACCTGAGCGTCAGCCCCGCGCCCTACAGGGAGGGTGCGCTGGCCGCCTTCTGGGAGCCCGGCGCGCAGGGCATCGCACGGGGCTGACAACTCTTCTGCGCTTCTGTCACCACGGTTACTTCAAGATCACACAATTGAGTGTGTTTGATCGTCTTTCTGATCGTTCCGCCCTCCCGGGGGTAATCCGCAGGGAACCAGAGGTACGCCCGGCGGCTCGTCCCCGGCCCGGACGGACCTCCTACGCCCCTTCGGACACAAAGGCCCCCCATGCCCGTCCTGTGCCGTCCCGCCGTCTCCGTCCCCGAGCACACCATCACCCAGGACGAGACCCTCGACCTGGCCCGCAGACTGCACGCCGGACACGCGCAACTCCCGCTCGTGCTCCGTCTCATCGCCAACACCGGAGTCGCCAAGCGCCACCTCGTCCAGCCGATCGAGCAGACGCTGGCCCACCCAGGCTTCGAGGCGCGCAACGAGATCTACGCGGCTGAGGCCAAGGCGCGCGTGCCCGCCGTCGTCGACGAGGCGCTCGCCCACGCGGGCCTCGACGCCCGGGACATCGACCTGATCGTCTACGTCTCCTGCACCGGCTTCATGATGCCCTCGCTGACCGCCTGGATGATCAACAACCTGGGGTTCCGCAGCGACACCCGCCAGATGCCGATCGCCCAGCTCGGCTGCGCGGCCGGCGGCGGCGCCATCAACCGCGCCCACGACTTCTGCGCCGCCTACCCGGGAGCCAACGCCCTCATCGTCGCCTGCGAGTTCTGCTCCCTGTGCTACCAGCCGAACGACCTCACGGTCGGCAACCTCCTCTCCAACGGACTCTTCGGCGACGCCGTCGCAGCCGCCGTCATCCGCGGCACGGGCGGCGTCGGCGTCCGGCTCGAGGGCAACGGCTCGCACCTGGTGCCCGACAGCGAGGACTGGATCGCCTACAAGGTCCGCGAGACCGGCTTCCACTTCATGCTCGACAAACGCGTCCCCGGCACGATGGAGCAGCTCGCCCCCGCCCTCGTCGACCTCGCCGCGAAGCACGGACAGGACGCGCGCGACCAGGACTTCTACGTCATCCACGCCGGCGGACCCCGCATCCTCGACGACCTCGGCCGCCACCTCGAGGTCGCCCCGGAGGCCTTCCGCTTCAGCCGCGCCACCCTGACCGAGTACGGCAACATCGCGAGCGCCGTCGTCCTGGACGCGCTGCGCAGGCTCTTCGAGGAGGGCGGCACTCCGCCCGGCTCACCGGGCCTGATCGCGGGCTTCGGCCCCGGCATCACGGCCGAGATCTCCCTCGGCAGCTGGACCGGCGACCACCCGGCGGACGAGATCCGCCGCGAGACGGTCCACCTGCACGGAGGCCCGGTGCCCGTCCGCGTCCCGGCCGTCCCCGTACCCGCTGCCCTTCCGGCTCCCACACCGGCTTCCAGCACCCCCGTGCCCGCCGGTCTCTCCGCGCTGACCACTCCCTCTCGCCCCCTCGCATCGCCGAACAGCCCCGCACCCGCGAAAGCCGCCTCATGACCACCACCGCCACGCCCGAGTCCACCGCCACCCCCCGCGTCCACTTCTGGGCCGTACCGGACCTCACCGGCCTCTCGTTCGACCCCCTCCTCGCCAAGCTGCTCCACGAGGACCCCGTCACCCGGGTCCGGCTGCCGCACGGCGAAGGACACGCCTGGCTGGTGACCCGCTACGAGGACGTCAAGTTCGTCTCCGTCGACCCCCGCTTCAGCCGCCAGGCTGTCTACGGCCGTCAGATCACCCGGCTCGCCCCGCACTTCATCCCCATGGACGGCGCCGTCGGATTCGCCGATCCGCCGGACCACACCCGGATGCGGCGGGTCGTCGCCCGGGCCTTCTCCGCCCGCGCGCTCGCCGCCCTGCGCGACCACGCGCAGGCCACCATGGACCGGCTCCTGGACGTCATGGAGGAGCAGGGCGCCCCCGCCGACCTCATGGCCATGGTCAACCGGCCGTTCCCGCTGGCCATGGTGAGCGAGCTGATGGGCGTACCGGAAGGGGACCAGCAGCTGATGGCGGGGTGGTCCGACACGATCATCTCCGCCGGCGCAGGACGCGAGGCCAGCGAGCAGGCCAAGGCCCGGATGGCCCAGTACTTCACCGACCTGATCGGACGCGACCACGGCACCGGCCGCGAGACGCTCGCCGCCGTCCTCGCCGACGCCGTCGACGACGCGACCCTCGAAGAGCACGAGGCCGTCGGCCTCGCCGTGCTCATCCAGATCGGCGGCGCGCACGCCGTGCGCAACAACAGCGCCAACATGGTCTACGCCCTGCTCACCCACCCCGAGCACCTCGCCCGGCTCCGCGCCGAACCAGAACTGCTGCCGCAGGCCGTCGACGAACTGCTCCGCTACATCCCGCACCGCAACGCGGTCGGCCTCTCCCGGATCGCCATGGAGGACGTCGAGGTCGGCGACGTCCTCATCCCGGCCGGCGACCCCGTCTACGTCTCGTACCTGACGGCGAACCGGGACCCGGAGGTCTTCCCCGACCCCGAGTGCCTGGACTTCGACCGCGGCTACAACCCGCACGTCGCCTTCGGCCACGGTCCGCACTACTGCCCCGGCTCCCAACTCGCCCGTATCGAGTCGGAGATCCTCCTCGACACCCTCTGGAAGCGGTTCCCCGGACTGCGCCTCGCGGTGCCCGAGGAGGAGATCGAGTGGCAGCGGGGCGCGCTGATCCGCGGCCCCGAGACCCTGCCGGTCACGTGGTGAGAGGACCGACGGAGCCATGACAGCCATCCATCCCGCCGACGGACTCGTCGTGCCCCCCGGACACGGCAAGACCCTGACGACCGCCGCGCAGCGCGTGACGTTCAAGGTCACCGGCGCGCACACCCGGACCGCCTCCACCTTCGAGGTCGAGGTCCCGCCGGGGTTCGACGTCGGCGCCCACACCCACGGCCACAGCGAGGAGCTCTTCTACCTGCTCGAAGGAGAGCTGGACGTCCTCGCCTTCGAGCCCCTCGTCCGCACCCCCGACCGGTGGCGGGACTGGGAGTCCGCCTCGGGCGAACGGGTCGTCCGAGCCACCCCGGGCACCCTGATCCTGGTCCCGCCCGGCTGCCCGCACGCCTTCGCCAACCCGACGGGGGAGCCCGCCCGGATGCTCTTCCAGGCATCCCCGCCCCCCGACCACGAGCGGTACTTCGAGGAGCTCATCGAGATCCTCGGTTCCGGCGGAGAGGTCGACCATGCCGCGGTCGAGGCGCTCCGCCGCCGCTTCGACATCGAACAGCTCACGCCGCTGCGCCACGAGCCCGCCCCCGGCTGACGCCGGGCGACGCACGGCAGGGCCGTCGGGGCGCCCACGCGGAAAACGGATTGCCGCGCCCCGGCGGCCGGTGCTGGAGTCTGCCCATGACCGACGACGCGATCCTCGCCCTGTACGACCGTCAGCTGCGCCTCGGCGCCCGCCCGGACGGGCCCGGCGTGCGCGTGGAGCGGGCCGGTCCTGTCGTACGCCAGACGGGCCCGGCCCACGCCTGCAACGGCGTCCTCTGGTCCGGGCTCGACGAGCGGGACGCCGATGCGGCCGTCGCCGAGCAGATACGTCACTTCACCGCCCTCGGACTGCCCTTCGAGTGGAAGGTGTACGGGCACGACGGCCCGGCCGATCTCGCCGAACGGCTGCGCGCGGCCGGGTTCGACGCCGAGGACGAGGAGACCCTGATGGTCGCGGAGGCGGCCACGCTGCCCCTCTCCGTCGACCTCCCCGAAGGCGTCGAGCTGGTCCCCGTCACCGACGCCGCCGGAGTGGAACTGGTCACCCGGGTCCACGACCGGGCCTTCGGCGGAGACAGCTCCCACATCGGCCGCCAACTCCTCGACCGGCTCGCGGCGGCGCCCGACACCGTCGCCGCGGTACTCGCCCTGGCCGGCGACGAACCCGTCAGCGCGGCGCGCCTGGAGCTCTACCCCGGCACCGACTTCGCGGGGCTGTGGGGCGGAGGCACCGTCGAAGCCTGGCGGGGCAAGGGCCTCTACCGTGCCCTGGTCGCCTTCCGCACCCGTATCGCCGTCGAGCGGGGCCACCGCTACGTCCAGGTCGACGCGGCCGACACCAGCCGCCCGATCCTCCACCGCCTCGGTTTCACCGCGCTGACGACGACCACGCCGTACGTGTACGTCCCGCGCACGCCGTAGTCGCCCATGGGCGCGGCAGGCCCCGGCCCACGTTGACATGCCTGGGGCGACATGTTGCTATGAGGCGCCGCTCAGCCCTCTCCCTGCGCCGCGCCCCGACCATCCACCGCCGGAACCCGTGCGGCCGAGCCCTAGAACCTGAGCGAGGAACCATGCCGCAGCGCGCCGCCACCGTCGTCGGCGGCGGGATCGGCGGCCTCGCGGCCGCCCTCGCCCTGCACCGGCGCGGCTGGCGCGTCGAAGTCCTCGAACGGGCCCCGCGGTTCACCGAGATCGGCGCCGGGATCTCCCTGTGGCCCAACGCCCTGCGCGCGCTGGAAGCACTCGGTACCGACGACACCGTGCGGGCCCTCGGCGCCGTAGAGAAGTCCGGCGGCGTGCGCGACCGCCGGGGCCGCTGGCTCTCCCGTACGGACACGGCCGCACTCGTGCACCGCTTCGGCCGTCCCCTCGTCGTCCTGCACCGCGCGGACCTCCTGCGGGCACTCGCCGAGGCGCTGCCCGCGGAGTGCCTCCGGCCCGGCAGCGAGGTGACCGCCGTCCACGACGACGGCCACGGCCTCGTCGTCCAGCACACGGGTGGCGCGACCCGGGCCGACCTCGTCATCGGCGCCGACGGGCTGCGCAGCACGGTCCGCCGTGCGCTGTGGCCCGAAGCGCCCGACCCCCGGTACGCCGGCTACACCGCCTGGCGCATGGTCACCGAGCCCCTCGCCGCACCGCCCGCCGAGGGCGCCGCCACCTGGGGCCGCGGCGAGCGGTTCGGCTATACGGCCCTGCCCGGCTGCCGGATGTACTGCTTCGCGACCGCGTCCCTCCCGCCGGGAACGCCCCCGGGCACCACCGAGCATGCCGAACTGCTGCGCCGGTTCGGGGCCTGGCCGGACCCGATCCCGTCCCTCCTCGCCGCCGTCCCCGCGGACGCGGTGCTCCGCCACGACCTGTACGCACTGCCACCGCTGCGTTCCTTCGTACGCGGCCGGGTCGCCCTCCTCGGCGACGCCGCCCACGCCATGACCCCCAATCTGGGCCAGGGGGCCTGCCAGGCCCTGGAGGACGCGGTCACCCTCGCCGCCTGCCTCGACGACACCCCGGACGTGACCGCCGCGCTCCGCTCGTACGACCGGCTGCGCCGACCCCGGTCCCAGGCTGTCGCGCGCCGCTCGGCCCGCCTGGGCGCGATCGGCCAACTGGCGTGGCCACCGGCCGTGTTCCTGCGCGACCTCGCGGCCCGGCTCACGCCGGAGCGGGCGACGCTGCGTTCCATGACACCGGTGCTCGGCTGGACCCCGCCCGGCGCATCCGCGACCGCGACCGCGACCGCGCGTGAGCCCGCGCCCGACAGGGCACCCGCTCCGCCTGAGACGGCGACACCCGCCCCGGCGCCCGACACGGCGGCACCCGCACCCGAGAACGAGACCCCCTGATGCCGGACTGGACGTATCACCCCCTGCGCGGCGCCGCCGCCTCCCTCGTCGGCACGCGACGCTCGCAGCGCACCGCGCTGCGGTTGCTGGCCGCGATCGGCTCCCGGCCGGTCGGCGCGCGGCTGATCGCCCGGGGCTTCGGGCACCGCCATCCGCCCGAGCGGCTCGCGGGCGAGATCGCCGGTGTGCCCGTGGCCGTCCGCCTCGGGATGTCCGTGCCGCCCGTGCTCGCCCGCGAGACCCTCCGCGCCATGGCCCCGATCGGGGCCGGGGTCGTCGAGGTGGGGCCGGTCGCGGCGGCCGATGTCGAGACCGTCAGGGCTGCCGCCGCAGGTCGCTCGATCCCGCTGGTCGTCCGAACCGACGACCCTGAGGTGGAGGCCGCCCTCGGCGCGCACGTCGACGGCTTCACGAGCGGCGCCGAGCCTCACGTCCTGCGGGTGTCCGACGCGTCGGTCGGCGCCGCCGCCGACGCGCTCGACGACCCGAAGGCGGTCGTGCTCGCCCGGCCGGCCCTGCTCGTCGCGGCCGGACCCGGCTGGTTCGCCCGTGTCACCGAGGCGGCCACCCCCACCGCCCCGGCTCCTCGGCTGCGCGACGTCGGCCGCGATCCCCGCCGCTGGCCCGCCTGGGTGTGGGCGCTGCTCGTCGGTCTCGGCATGATCGGCGCCGGGCTCGGCGCGGCGGTGATCACCCTCGGACCCGTCCTGCTCTGGTACGACCGCGACTACCTCGGCATGACGCTGGACGAACTGCACGCCGCCAACCACCACCTCGTGCACTTCCTCCAGCACGACCGGATCACCATGGCCGGCACGATGGTGTCCATCGGCGCGCTCTACACCGGCCTCGCCGTCGGCGGGATCAGACGCGGCAGGGCCTGGGCCCGCGAGGCGTACCTGATCTCCGGCGCCATCGGCTTCCCCACCCTCTTCTACTTCCTGGCGACCGGCTTCGTGGAGCCGCTCCACACGGCCACCACGATCGTCCTCTTCCCGATGTTCGTCGCCGCGGTGCTCCGCGCCCCGCACACCCCGCGCTGGCGCCGGATGCCCGAGGGCCCGGAGCGCGAGCGGAGGCGGGCCCTGGTGGGACAGCTCCTGCTCATCCTCACGGGAGCGGGCCTGTTCGCCGGCGGCACGGTCATCTCGGTGGTCGGTCTCACCGGCGTCTTCGTCCCGAGCGACCTGGTCTTCCTGGGCGCCGACACGCAGGCCCTGGAAGCCGTGAACCCCCGGCTCGTGCCGTTCGTCGCCCACGACCGCGCGGGCTTCGGCGGCGCCCTGATGTCCGCCGCCGCGGCCATCACGCTCCTCAGCGCGTGGGGCTGGGGGCGGGGCGAGGCCTGGGTGTTCTGGTCCCTGGCCACAGCGGCGGCCTTCGGCTTCCTGCCGGCCGTCGTCGTGCACGGCGCGATCCACTACACGGACTTCCTCCACCTCGCACCGGTCTACCTCGGCATCCTCCTGACGGCCCTCGGCCTGTACCTGGCCCGCCCGTACCTGTGCGCGAAGGAGGCGGACGTCTAGTGCCGTGACGGCGAACCTCTGCAGGGTTGCTCGTCTCGCCGTCGGCGTCCAACGCGCTCGGAAGCGGTCGGTCTGACGAGTCCTGGGAACTCGTCTCAGTCGGTGAGGTGCCGTCGGACGAACGGTGCCGTTCCCAGGACGAGTACGGCAAAGACGGTCAGGCGTTGAAGGCCGGGCTGAAGGGCGAGGCTGCTGTGCTGGATGCCGTAGACCGCGTACCAGTTGGCGGCGAGATCGGTCGCCATGATGGCGCAGGCGAGGTCGGTTCCTCGGCGTTTGCCCCGGATCAGGAACACGGCGGCAAGCGTGTCGAACAGCGCCAGCGACGACCAGTAGAGGTTGAGCCACCCCGGTGCCCAGGGGTACGGGTGCAGACCATGGCTGAGCAGGTCGCTGATGTGCGCGGAAGTGCCGACGAAGAGCAGGAGGGCCGCGACGACGCAGACCGCTGACACCGCCCAGCGCGGGGTGTGGTGCATCCATCCGATCACGCTGGGGATCGTCCCACCTGCGGGCGCTGCTCGTCAGGTTGCGATCTGCGGTGGCGTCATGCGTTCTTGGCCCAGTGCGCCGGGCGCTCGAAAGTCTCGGGCAGGCGGGTCGTGGCGTCGCCGCGGGCCGAGTTGAGCTGCGGCTGGGTGAGGAACAGGGCGTCCGTGAGGTCCGCGCCCGACAGGTCCGCGTCGCGCAGGTCGGCGCCGATCAGGTCGGCCAGGGACAGGTCGGCGCCCTTCAGGTCGGCGGCGATCAGCAGGGCGCCGCGCAGGTCCGCGCCGCGTAGTTTCGCTCCGCGCAGCCGGGCCCCGATCAGGTCGGCCCCGCGCCGGCTCTTGACCTTGGCGCCCGCCGCGGCCCGTACCAGGGCGCTGGTCTTCAGGAGCAGCGGGTTGACCTCGCCGCGCACGGCGGCGACGTCCAGTTTCTCCAGCGCGTCCGCCGACCCCTCGGTCAGGCTCTCCACCCGCGCGAGGAGCGCGCGCAGTTCCGCGTGGACCGGGCGCGCGGCGGGCCGGGCGAGGGCCTCGGTGAGGTAGCGCAGCAGCTCGTGGAGCTGGCGCATCACGGGGAACACCTCGTACATCTGCCGTGCGCTCTCCGGCGCCTCGCGCCAGGAGATCCCCCCGAAGGTGACCTGCGAGACCTTCTGGCCCGCGCCGAAGCAGTCGTACACCGTGCACCCGGAGTACCCGCTCGGCCGCAGCCGCGTGTGGATGCCGCAGCGGAAGTCGTCCTGGAGGTTCCGGCACGGCTCCCCGGACGGCTTGTGCGCCGCGAAGTCCGCGGACTTCGCGAAGGGGAGGGCGACGCAGCACAGCCCGAAGCAGTTCGTACAGTCGCCTCGGAGGGTCTCGGGCATGGGAAAGTCGTTCCTTCGCGGGTGGGAGTGAACCCACCGTATCGCGCCCTGGGCGAAATCGCTTGCGAAGATCATCCGGCTGCGCGCACGATCGGTGTCATGCCGACCTTCACGACGTACGACGGGACCGAACTGGCCTATGACGTACGGGGGGAGGGCGAGCCCCTGGTCTGTCTCCCCGGCGGCCCGATGCGCGACGCCGCGTACCTCGGCGAACTCGGCGGCCTGGCCGCCCATCGCCGTCTGATCGTGCTCGACCTCCGCGGCACCGGCGCGTCCGCCGAGCCGGCGGACCCCGCCTCCTACCGCTGCGACCGTCAGGTGGCCGACGTCGAGGCGCTCCGCCGCCACCTCGGCCTGGAGCGGATCGACCTGCTGGGCCACTCCGCCGCCGGGAACCTCGCCACCCTGTACGCCGCGTCCCACCCCGAGCGGGTGCGCTCCCTCGTCCTGGTCACGCCGGGCACACGCGCCGTCGGCATCGAGATCACCGACGAGGAGTGGGACAGGGCGGGGGAGGTGTTCCAGAGCGAGCCCTGGTACGAGGAGGCCCGGGCGGGCCTGGCGACGATCGGGCCCGACGCGCCCCCGGCGCGGATCATGGAGATCGCCGCTCCCTTCGCGTACGGCCGGTGGGACGAGGCCGCCCGGGCCCATGCCGCCGCGCTCGCCGACGAGGCGCACTGGGCCGCCGCGGCCGCCTTCTACGCGGACGGCGCCTTCGACCCCGAGGCGACCCGGGCCGCGCTGGCCGGGCTCACCGCGCCTGTACTGATCCTGGCGGGGGAGTACGACGGCGGGCCGGGCCCGGCGCGGGCGGCCGAGCTCGCGGAGTGCTTCCCGCACGCCGAGCTGGTCGTCCAGCGCGGCGCCGGCCACTACCCCTGGGTGGACGACGCGGGTGCCTTCGCCCGACCGATCGCCGCGTTCCTCGACCCGGAGGTCCGCACGGTCACCGTCGACGGAGTCCGCCTCGCCTACCGGGCGTGGGGCGAGGAGGGCGCGCCGCCCGTCGTCCTGGTGCACGGGCGCGGCGGGAGCGGCGCCGAGTGGGCGCGGATCGCCGGGGAACTGGCCGTCGATCACCGGGTGTACGCCGTAGACCTGCGCGGGCACGGTCTGAGCGACTGGACAGGGCCGTACGGGTTCGACGTGTTCCGCGACGAGCTGCGCGGCTTCCTGAAGGAACTGGACCTCACCGGCGCGGATGTGGTCGCCCATTCCATGGGCGGCGCGGCGGCCTACCTCCTCGCCATGGACGAGCCCGGCCTGATCGGCAGGCTCGTCCTGGAGGAGGCGCCCGTCTTCTTCCCCCTCGATCCGCCGCGCACTCGCGCGGACCGTCCCGAGGGGCCCCTCGGCCTCGACTGGGACGTCGTGCACGCGACCGACGCCCAGCTGAACGAGCCCGAGCCCGCCTGGCGCGAGGGCCTGGCGGCGATCACCGCCCCGACCCTGATCCTGGCCGGCGGCGAGCTCAGCCACTTCGCGCAGGAGCGCATCGCGTGGATGGCGAATGCCCTCCCCTCCGCCCGCCTCGTCACGATCGACGTCGGCCACGAGATCCACCGGTCCCGGCCCGACGCCTTCCTCGCCGCCCTGCGGGCCTTCGGGATCTAGGGCGCGGTCGGGCGGCTCGAGGCCGGTGGACGTGAGTCCGCGGGGCCGGAGTCACGGATGTGCCGGACCGATCGAACTGAGGGCTGTGGCCCGGCCCCGGCCGACGCGGTGAGGGGCAGCCGGGTCTCGGCTGCCCCTGACGGGTGCCCTCGTAGCGGGAGTGCCTGCTTCTGTCAGGTCACCCGACGGCGGATCCACCAGGCGCAGAACCCGGTCAGGGTCAGGGCGAGGCCGAGGTAGAGCCCGGTCTCGACCCATTGAAGGGCCCAGAAGTTCCCGGCGGGCTGGTACGTCACCTGCTGCTGGTAGCCCAGGGCGCCGAGGTCGGCGAGGCAGCCTTCGAACTGCTGCAGGGTGGGCGGGCCCGACTCGGTGCGCAGGCAGTCGGCGAAGGACGACGGCACAGCGGCCGGCTGCCCCGCGGCGTTCAGCGTCTGCTGGGAGGTGACCCAGGCACCGGGCGCTTGTTCGAGATGCACGATGATCTGCCCGGCGTCGTCCTGGACGCTGATGGGAGCGCCGCCGGGCTCGATCGGCACGGTGGTCCGGTCCGCCGATGCCAGGTGGGCCCGGACCCACGTCGGCACGGCGATCTGGACGGTGGCGTAGAGAGCGAACGTGGTGGCCATCGCGGGCAGGGTGCGGCGGATGACCAGGCCGAGGGCGACGCCCAGGACGAAGGCGAAGGCGGCATGGGCCATGGGGACGACACCGCGTGCGGCGAAGGCCACGGGGTCGAGCCGCGGGAAGTACGTGTCCGTCGCACCGCCGCCGTTGACAGCCCGGTCGATGGGGCTGCTCCACCAGCTCACCGCGAGGCTGGTCAGTCCGGCAGCGGTCATGGAGGCCGCCGCACCGATCCCCACCTTGGCCGCCAGCCAGCGGGTGCGGGTGACGCTCTGGTTCCACGCGACGTAGTGGGTGCCGGTCTCCAGTTCACGGGAGATCAGCGGCGCGCCCCAGAACATCCCGATGGCCGCCGGCACGGCGAGCACGACCAGGAGTCCGGTGTAGTAGAGGGTCTGGTCCGCAGGGGAGACCTGGTCCACCAGGCCGCTGCCGACGGTGCGGTGGAGGTCGGCCAGCCGCGGGCCGGTGACCGCGAGGGTGGCGGCGAGGACGGCCACGGCGGCGGACATCACGGCGGCCTGGGTACGGAACTGACGCCAGGTCAGCCAGATCATCGGAGTACCTCCAGTGCCGGTCGGGTGTCACGTACCGCATCGGCGGGCCGGGTCATGTAGGCGAGGACGATGTCCTCCAGACCGAGCGGGCTCACGGTCCAGGACGGGTCGTGGACCGCGGTGTCGGTGCGCACCAGGAGCGTGGTCTGCCGGTCGGTGTGGCTGGCGGTGATGACGTGCACGCCGGCCGGGAGCGTGGCCGGGTCCCGGCGCGGTCCGGTGAGCCGGTGGTGGCAGGAGACCAGGTCGTCGATGTCGCCGGCCACCTGCACCCGGGAGTCGACCAGGACGACGACGTAGTCGCACGTCCGCTCCACGTCGGAGACCAGGTGGGAGGAGAGCACGACGCTCAGCTCGTGCTCGGCGACGGCCTCCATCAGGTCCTGCATGAACTCCCGCCGGGCGAGCGGGTCCAGGGCCGCGACCGGCTCGTCCAGGAGCAGCAGTTCCGGGTGCTTGGCGATACCCAGGGTGAGCGCGAGCTGCGCGCGCTGGCCGCCGGACAGCTTGCCGGCCCGCTGCTTCGGGTCCAGGCCGAGGCGACGGATCCGGTCGCGCGCCACGGCGTCGTCCCAGTTGGCGTTGAGGCGCTTGCCGAACTCCAGGTGGTCGGCGACGCTCAGACCGGCGTAGGTCGGGGCGTCCTGGGCGACGAAACCGACCTTGGCCAGCTGTTCCACACCCGTGGCAGGACGGCCGCCGCACACCTCGATGGTGCCGGCCGACGGGGTCAGCATGCCGGAGGCCAACTTCAACAAGGTGGACTTGCCGGCGCCGTTGGGGCCGACCAGGCCCACCACCCGGCCGGCGGGGACATCCAGGTCGCAGTTCTGCAGCGCCCAACGCTGCTTGTACCTCTTGCCCAGGCCTCGGGCCCGCAGGACGGCGCTCACGCCACGTCCTCTCCGGCGGCGTGACGAAACGTGCTCATGAACAGTGCCTCGATGCTCTCGTCGTCGAGCCCGGCCAGGCGTGCCTTGGTCAGCCAGCGCTGCAGGTCCTTGCGGAGCGGTCCGTGCGCGGCGAGCGTGCCGTCGGCCAGCGTCCGGGTCACGAATGTCCCGACGCCGGGACGGGCGGCCACCAGGCCGTCGTGCTCCAGCTCCCGGTACGCCTTGAGCACCGTGTTCGGGTTGACCGCCATCTGCTTCGCGACGTCCTTGACGGTGGGCAGCCGGTCCCCCTCGTTCAGCAGGCCCAGGCGCAGCGCGTGCCTGACCTGCTGGACCAGCTGCTGGTACGGGGGCAGGCCGGACCGGCTGTTCAGGTGGAACTCAATCACCGGTTCCTCCATTTATCTAGGTGCCTAGCACTATAGCCCCCTACGTTGACTGTTCGGCAAGGCGCGCACTGCGGGCGCCGGTCGGGAATCGACGATCGTCGGGGTCGCACCGACGATCGTCGGGGCGATTCGACCAGCCCTGCCAGGCGACGTGACGCCTCGGCTCACTGAGAAGTCTTCGAGCGTGGCTGCGTGAGCCGGCTCGGCACAGGCGTCCAGCTCCGACGAGTCCGCGCGGGCGTGCAGCGGTCAGGGGGGCGGCCTGTAGGTGCGGGCAGGGTTCGGCCTCGGTCCGGAACGCGAAGTCGCCCGGGAGTGGTCGTCGGCAGTGTGGCCGGCCGCTCCCGTGGGGCGCGCGGAATCGGGTCGGCGGGGGCATCAGGTACCCCGCCTACCCGACTGTCCGGCGTGCTAGGCCTGGGCGCCCGGGTCCTCGGCGGCGGCGAGGGAGCGGGCCCAGCGGTAGTCGGCCTTGCCGCTGGGTGAGCGCTGGATGGCGTCGGCGATCACCAGCTGGCGGGGGATCTTGTAGCCGGCGAGCCGGGTGCGGCAGTGGGTCTGGACGGTCTCCAGGTCGAGCGCGGGGGCCCCGGCGCGCAGTTGGACGACCGCCGCCACGTGGTTGCCCCACTTCGCGTCCGGTACGCCCGCGACGAGCGCGTCGTACACGTCCGGGTGGGACTTGAGCGCCTGCTCGACCTCCTCCGGATAGACCTTCTCGCCACCGGTGTTGATGCACTGCGAGCCCCGCCCGAGGACCGTCACGATGCCGTCCTCGTCGACGGTCGCCATGTCGCCGAGCAGCACCCACCGCTCGTCGCCCTTCTGGAAGAAGGTCTCGGCGGTCTTCGCCGCGTCGTTGTAGTAGCCCAGCGGGACGTGGCCGCGCTGTGCGAGGCGCCCCACCTCGCCGACCGCCACCTCCTCGTACGTCGCCGGGTCGACGACCCGCGTCCGCTCGTTGACCTCCAGGCGGAAGCCCTTCTCCGGGCCGGAGTCGTCCGTCGCCTTGCCGTTGGAACCGGACTCCGAGGAGCCGAAGTTGTTCAGGAGTAGCACGTTCGGTACGAGCGCCTGGAACTGCGCCCGTACCGTCTCCGACATGATCGCGCCCGACGAGGAGACACTGAAGAGGGAGGACAGGTCGGTCCCCTTGAGCGGGCCGTGGAGCGCGTCGATCAACGGCCTGAGCATCGCGTCGCCCACCAGCGACACGCTGGAGACCTTCTCCTTCTCGATCGTCCGCAGCACCTCCTCCGGCACGTACTTGCGGTGGATGACCACCCGCTGCCCGTAGTTGAAGGCGATGAACGAGGTCAGCGTCGAGGTGCCGTGCATCAGCGGAGGGGCCGGGAAGAACGTGATGCCGGCGCCGCCCGCGGCGACCCTCTCGGCCAGTTCCTCGGGGCGTTTGACCGGCTCGCCCGCCGGGTCGCCGCCGAAGAGGCCGGCGAAGAAGAGGTCCTCCTGGCGCCACATGACGCCCTTCGGCATCCCCGTCGTACCGCCGGTGTAGATGATGAAGAGGTCGTCGGCGGAGCGCGGTGCGAATCCGCGCTCCGGAGATCCGGCCGCCTCGGCGTCCGTGAAGGACACGCACGCCAGCGGCGGAGCGTCCTCGTGAGGGGTCCCCACCCGCACGAGGTGCCGCAGCTTCTCCGTCTGCGGCCGCGCCGCCGCGACCCGTTCGGTGAACTCCGCGTCGAAGACGAGGGCGGCGAGGTCGGCGTCGCGGTAGAGGTAGACCAGCTCCTCCTCCACGTACCGGTAGTTCACGTTGACCGGGACGATCCGTGCCTTCAGGCAGGCCAGGACGGTCTGCAGGTACTCGATCCCGTTGTACATGTGGATGCCCAGGTGTTCGCCCGGCCGGATGCCGGAGTCGACCAGGTGGTGGGCGAGCCGGTTCGCCGCGGCGTCCAGCTGCGCGTACGTGAGGCGGCGCTCCGCACCGGTGCCGGGGTGGTCGACGTAGACGAGCGCCTCGCGCTCCGGGACCACGTCGACGACCGACTCGAACAGGTCGGCAAGGTTGTACTCCACCGTTCCTCCTGACCTCGCTGGTCGCCCAGGCCCGAACTGACTCGGCGGTCATTAGAGCGCCGGGCGGCGGAGGTGGGAAGGGGTCGCGCAGAAGAATCTGACTGAGTGTCAGGAAACTATTGAACTGGAACCGCACCTCCTGCAACCTGTTCTAGGTCTGGAGACGGGAGAACACCCATGGGTGGGACCGAACACCTCACCGTGCAGCGCGAAGGCGCCACACTCGTGCTCACGCTCAACCGGCCTGAAGCCAAGAACGCGCTCTCACTGCCCATGCTGGTCGGGCTGTACGACGGCTGGCTGGAGGCCGACGCCGACGACACCGTCCGCTCCGTCGTCCTCACCGGCGCCGGCGGCTCCTTCTGCGCCGGTATGGACCTCAAGGCGCTCGCGGGCAAGGGCATGGAGGGCGAGCAGTACCGGGACCGGCTCAAGGCCGACCCCGACCTGCACTGGAAGGCGATGCTGCGCCACCACCGCCCGCGCAAGCCCGTCATCGCGGCCGTCGAGGGCTACTGCGTCGCCGGCGGCACCGAGATCCTGCAGGGCACCGACATCCGCATCGCAGGCGACACGGCGACCTTCGGGCTCTTCGAGGTGAAACGCGGCCTCTTCCCGATCGGCGGCTCGACCGTCCGGCTGCCACGCCAGATCGCCCGGACCCACGCGCTCGAAATGCTGCTGACCGGACGGCCGTACGCGGCGGAGGAGGCGGCCCGGATCGGACTCGTCGGCCGTGTCGTCCCCGCCGGTACGGCGCTGGAGACGGCGCTCGCCGTCGCGGAACAGATCAACGCCTGCGGGCCGCTCGCGGTCGAGGCCGTCAAGGCCTCGGTGTACGAGACGGCAGAGCAGACGGAGACGGAGGGGCTCGCCGCGGAACTCGCCCGCGGCTGGCCGATCTTCGACACGGCAGACGCGAAGGAAGGGGCGCGCGCGTTCGCGGAGAAGCGGCCACCGGTGTACCGCCGTCAGTGACCCATTCCTGCCCCGCCCCACCCCGCCCCTTCCCGAACCGGGGGCAAGCCCCCAGGCCCTCGTACGGCCAGCGGGGTCCGGGGCGGAGCCCCGGTTCGGGAAGGGGCGGGGTGGGGAGAAGGCCCCGCGCAGCGGCCCCGACCGCACCCCCAGCCCCCGACAAGGAGCCCGCTCATGACAGTCGCCCCCGTCCCGCAGACCCTCCGCGCCCCCCTCGTCGTAGAGTTCCCCTTCACCCGGTCCCTCGGACCCGTGCAGTCCGCGTTCCTGACCGGGCTGCGCGAGCGGACCGTCCTCGGTGTGCGGACCGAGGCGGGCACGGTGCTCGTCCCGCCCGTCGAGTACGACCCCGAGACCGCCGCCGAACTCCGCGAGCTCGTCGAACTCGGCGCCACCGGCACCGTCACCACCTGGGCCTGGAACCCCGAACCCCGCAGCGGACAGCCCCTGTCCACACCCTTCGCCTGGGTCCTCGTGCGCCTCGACGGCGCCGACACCGCCCTCCTCCACGCCCTCGACGCGCCCGGCCCGGACGCGGTCCGCACCGGCATGCGGGTCCGGATCCGCTGGGCCGAGGAGCGGACCGGCGCCATCACGGACATCGCCTGCTTCGAGCCGCACGAGAGCGAGCCCACGACCGACGTCCACGCCCACGACGGCACCTTCGGCGACCCCGTCACCGGCATCGTCGCCCACGCCCGGCTCGACTACACCTACAGCCCCGGCCGGGCCCAGACCGGCTACCTCCACGCGCTCACCGAGCGCAGGACCGTCGGCGAACGCTGCCCCTCCTGCACCAAGGTGTACGTCCCGCCCCGAGGCGCCTGCCCCACCTGCGGGGTCGCCACCACCGAGCACGTCGAGGTCGGCCCGCGCGGCACGGTCACGACCTTCTGCATCGTCAACATCAAGGCCAAGAACCTCGACATCGAGGTCCCGTACGTCTACGCCCACATCGCCCTCGACGGCGCCGGGCTCGCGCTCCACGGCCGGATCGGCGGCATCCCCTACGACCAGGTGCGGATGGGGCTGCGCGTCGAACCCGTGTGGAGCGAGGACGGCCGCTACCCCGACCACTACCGGCCGACCGGCGAACCCGACGCCGACTACGACACGTACAAGGAGCTGCTGTGACGCCGGACCGACAGGGCCGCCAGGACGGACAGGACCGACAGGGCGGAGAGAGCCGCCAGGATGGACAGGACCGACAGGGCGGAGAGAGCCGCCAGGACCGCGAGGGTCGACAAGGCCGCGAGGACCGCCACGGCCGCCGGGGAGGACACGACCGCGAGGTCGCGATCGTCGCCTTCGCGCAGACCGAGCACCGACGCCGCACGGACGACCTGTCCGAGGTCGAGATGCTCATGCCCGTCCTCCACGACGTGCTGCGCCAGACCGGACTGAAGACCGCCGACATCGGCTTCACCTGCTCCGGCTCCTCCGACTACCTCGCCGGACGCGCCTTCTCCTTCACCATGGCCCTCGACGGCGTCGGCGCCTGGCCGCCGATCTCCGAGTCGCACGTCGAGATGGACGGCGCCTGGGCCCTCTACGAGGCCTGGGTCAAGCTGCTGACCGGCGAGGCGGACACCGCGCTCGTCTACTCGTACGGCAAGTCCTCACCCGGATCCGTACGCGACGTCCTCACCCGGCAGCTCGACCCGTACTACGTCGCCCCGCTCTGGCCCGACTCCGTCGCCCTCGCCGCGCTCCAGGCACGGGCGCTCATCGACGCGGGACACACCGACGAGCCCGCACTGGCGGCCATCGCCACCCGCAGCCGCGAGGACGCCACCGCCAACCCGCACGCCCAACTGCCCGGCGCCCGCGAGCAGGGCGGGTACCTCGTCGAGCCGCTGCGCACCGGCGACTGCCCGCCCATCGGCGACGGCGCCGCCGCCGTGATCCTCGCCGTCGGCGACCGGGCGCGTGAGCTGTGCGACCGCCCCGCCTGGATCCGCGGCATCGACCACCGGATCGAGGCGCACTCTCTCGGCGTGCGCGACCTGACCGACTCGCCCTCCACCCGGCTCGCCGCCGAGCGGGCCGGCGCCTTCGAACGGCCGGTCGACACCGCCGAACTGCACGCCCCCTTCACCTCCCAGGAGGTCGTGCTCCGCCGAGCCCTCGACCTCGACGACAGGGTGAGGGTCAACCCGTCCGGCGGAGCGCTCGCCGCCAACCCGATCATGGCCGCCGGCCTCATCCGCCTCGGCGAGGCCGCCGCCCGCATCCACCGGGGCGCATCCGACCGCGCCCTCGCCCACGCCACCTCGGGCCCCTGTCTGCAGCAGAACCTGGTCGCCGTCCTGGAAGGGGAAGCCCGTGCCTAAGGAGCCAGTGGCCGTCGTCGGAATCGGCCAGACCAAGCACGTCGCCGCGCGCGGGGACGTGTCGATCGCCGGACTCGTCCGCGAGGCCGCCCTGCGCGCCCTGGAGGACGCCCAGCTGACCTGGGCGGACATCGACGCCGTCGTCATCGGCAAGGCGCCCGACTTCTTCGAGGGCGTGATGATGCCGGAGCTGTACCTCGCCGACGCCCTCGGCGCCGTCGGCAAGCCGATGCTCCGGGTGCACACGGCGGGCTCGGTGGGCGGTTCCACGGCGCTCGTCGCCGCGAACCTCGTCGCCGCCCGTGTCCACGGCACCGTTCTCACCCTGGCGTTCGAGAAGCAGTCCGAGTCCAACGCCATGTGGGGCCTCTCGCTGCCCGTCCCGTTCCAGCAGCCGCTGCTCGCCGGGGCCGGCGGCTTCTTCGCGCCGCACGTCCGCGCCTACATGCGCCGCACCGGCGCGCCGGACGCCGTCGGCTCCCTCGTCGCGTACAAGGACCGGCGCAACGCCCTGAAGAACCCCTACGCCCACCTCCACGAGCACGACATCACGCTGGAGAAGGTCCAGTCCTCGCCCATGCTCTGGGACCCGATCCGCTACTCCGAGACCTGCCCGTCCTCCGACGGCGCCTGCGCGATGGTCCTCACCGACCGCGCGGGCGCGGCACGTTCGCCCCGGCCGCCTGCCTGGGTGCACGGCGGCGCGATGCGCAGCGAGCCCACCCTCTTCGCGGGCAAGGACTTCGTCTCGCCGCAGGCCGGGAAGGACTGCGCGGCCGACGTCTACCGACAGGCCGGCATCACCGACCCGCGCCGGGAGATCGACGCGGTCGAGATGTACGTCCCGTTCTCCTGGTACGAGCCGATGTGGCTGGAGAACCTGGGCTTCGCCGAGGAGGGCGAGGGCTGGAAGCTCACCGAGGCCGGGGTCACCGAACTCGACGGCGATCTTCCCGTCAACCCGTCCGGCGGCGTCCTGTCCACCAACCCCATCGGCGCCTCCGGGATGATCCGCTTCGCCGAGGCGGCGATGCAGGTACGGGGGCAGGCGGGCGAGCACCAGGTGGAGGGGGCGCACAGGGCGCTCGGCCACGCGTACGGAGGGGGCGCGCAGTTCTTCGCGATGTGGCTCGTCGGCGACCGGCCACCGGCCTCCTGAACCTTGGCCGGCGGTCTTCCCGAACCTTGGGCGGCGGTCTTCCCGAACCTTGGCCTGAGGTCTCCCGAACCTTGGCCGGAGGTTTTCCCGACCCTTGCGCGGTGGTCTGTCGGCCCCCGGAGCCGCTCGCTACCCTGAGCCCCGGACGACGACGTTGCGCTATGCGGGAGGAGCACGGACGTGGCGGAGAGCACCACCACCCAGCACGCCTTCACGGGGTGGCACAAGCCGGACCTCGACCTCAGCGGAGCCGACTGGCGCTCCGGCAGCCAGGGCGCGGGGGACGTCCAGATCGCCTTCGTCGAGGGCTTCATCGCGATGCGGAACGGAGGCCGGCCCGAGGCGCCCTCGCTGATCTTCACCCCGGCCGAGTGGCGGGCGTTCGTGGTCAACGCACGTGAGGGCGAGTTCGACCTGACGTGACCTGAGGTGACGTGACGTCGGCGCCGCCCTAGGGTGCGGATCATGACCGCGGAACGGAACCTGACCCGGCTGATCGCCGGGATGCGGCCGGAGCTGAACCCCGGCCGCTACGTCTTCACCACCGTGGACGGGCCCGCTCCGGCGGGCGTCGTCCCGGTCGTCACCGTCGCCGAGCAGGAGGGGGTGACGCTGGTCGTACGCCAGGAGGAGGCCGACGCGGCCGGCCTGGCGTACGACTACGTGGCCGGCTGGATCACCCTGCGGGTCCACTCCGCCCTCGACGCCGTCGGTCTGACGGCGGCGGTCGCGACGGCGCTCGCGGACGCCGGTCTGAGCTGCAATGTCGTGGCCGGCTTCCACCACGACCACCTCTTCGTGGAACACTCCGGGGCCGAGCGGGCGTTGGCCGTTCTGCATGGAATCGCGGACCGCGCGTCCGGCTCCGCCGTCTGACCTCGCGAGGGGCGCGTACGGGCGTACGCTGAGGTCTTCGCGGGGCTCTCCGGCCCGGCCGCACGAATCCGCGCGCCGGGTGTGCGCCCCCGGCGTGGGGGTGGAACGTGGTGGTACGCAGCGGTGGTAGGGACCGCCGGGGCTTCGGTCTGTTCGAGCGCGAGGCGGAACTCGCGGCGGCGGAAGAGGCCTTGAACCAGTTGACGGGTCTGGGCGAGGACGACCGGTGGCCGGGAGCGGGCGACGACGGGTGGCGGGGGACCCCCGACGCGTCCACCGGAGACGGCGACACCGACATGGCCGGTGGCGGTGACGGTGGCGGTGACGGTGACGCGTGGTCGGGCGACGGTGGCGGGTGGCCCGGCATCGGCGACGACGAGTGGCGCACGGCCGATGGGGACCGGCCGGGGGCAGAGGGCGGCGACACCTTCCCGCCCCGGCGGTCGGGGACCGACGGCCCGGCCGTAGCCGCCGACGCGCGGCGTGCGCGTGGCGAGGGCGGTGGCCCGGAGGCGGGAGATCCGGGTGGCGTTCCGTTTCCGAGGTCCGACGCCGACGGCCCGGCCGTCGGGAACCACGCCGGACGACTCCGGGGCGAGGACGGCCACGGAGCCCTCGAAGACGGCCCGCTCCCGCGGACCGGGGCCGATGCCTCGGCTGCCCGCGTGGGTGTCCAGGCCGGGAGCCCGAACTCCGCCGACGCACCGGCCGCCCGCGTGGGTGCCCAAGGCGGCAGCCCGACGACCGCCGACGCACCGGCTGCCCGCGTGGGAGCCCAGGCCCCCGGCCCGACCACCGCCGACGCACCGGCCGGCCGCGGCGGCGTCCAGGCCGGCAGCCCCACGCGCCACGGCGGTGCCTCCTCCCGCGCGCCCCGGAGCCCGCGCGGTGGGGTCCTCGCCTTCGCCGCGCCCGCCGGGCTCGGGAAGACCACCCTGCTCGCCGAGATCCGGCGCCGCGCGGGCGCCAAGGGGTGCACCGTGCTCGCCGCGCGCGGCGGCGACCAGGAACAGCGGGTCGCCTTCCATGTCGCCCGGCAGCTGCTCCAACCGCAGCTCGCCACCGCATCCGACACCGAACTCCGCGCCCGCCTGGGCAGTTGGTACGACATCGTCGGCCCCGCCCTCGGCCTGTGCGCGCCCGCCGACGGCGGGCCGCCCGACCCGCAGGGCCTGCGCGACGGGCTCGACTGGGTCCTCACCCACCTGGCCGTCCGGCGCGCCCCGCTCGTCGTCGTCCTCGACGACGCCCACTGGGCCGACCCCGAGTCCCTCGGCTGGCTCTCCGCCTTCGCGCCCCGCGCGGAGGAACTGCCCATGCTCCTCGTCGTCGCCTACCGCCCCGACGAACTCCCCGACACCGGAGCCGAGTTCACCGGGCACCGATCCGGGCGGCGGCCCCTCGGCCTGGAGCCCCTCACCTCCTCCGCCATCGCCCGCCTCGTCCGCGACAGGGTCGGCGCCCACGCCGACGACACCTTCTGCCGCGAGTGCTGGACCGTCACCTCCGGCAACCCCTTCGAGGCCGTCGAACTGGCCGCCAAGGTCCGCGACCGCGGCCTCGAACCCCGCGCCGAGGCCGCGCACGAACTCCGCGACCTCGCCGCCGCCGTCAAGGGCCACGGCCTCGCCGCGACCCTCGAACGGCTGGGCACCGCCACCGTCCGGCTCGCCTGGGCCTGTGCCGTCCTCGGCACCGAGATCTCGCCCCAGCTCGCCGGGGCCGTCGCCGGGCTCGGCACGGAAGCCGTGGCCGAGTGCGCCGGACGGCTGCGCGAGGCCCGCATCCTCGCCGGCACCGAGACCCTGGAGTTCGTCCACCCTCTCATCGCCACCGCCGTCTACCAGGCCATCCCTCCCGCCACGAGGGTCGCCCTGCACGGCCAGGCCGCCTGGTGCGTGACCGACGCCGGACTCGGCGCCACCGCCGCCGCGCGCCACCTCCTGGAGACCCACCCCGAGCAGGACCCCTGGGTCGTGAGCCAGCTGCGCGAGGCCGCCCGCGAGACCCTGCGGGCCGGTGCCCCCGACGCCGCCCGCCGTTTCCTCGCCCGCGCCCTGCGCGAACCTCCGGCCGACGAGGAGCGCGCCGCCGTCCTCTTCGAGCTCGGCAGCGCCTCGCTGCTCACCGAACCCGCCACCACGGTCAACCACCTGCGCGCCGCACTGGAGGAGCCGGTCGCCGACCCGGCGCTGCGCCACGGCATCGTCTACCGCCTCTCCCAGGTCCTCGCCCACAGCGACCGGCTCGTCGAGGCCTCCGAGCTCCTCGGCCGCGAGTCCCGGCTCACCACCGACGCCCGCAGCCGGCTGCGCATGCAGTCCGAGAAGTTCATGTGGGACGCCTTCCGCGCCGACGAACCCGACTCGCCGGCCCGCTCCCGCAGGCTCGCTCGACTCGCCGACCGGCTCACCGGCCGTGATCTCACCGAGCGGTACGTCATCGGCCTGCGCGCCTGGGACGCCACCCTGCGTGCCGAACCCTCGACCGTCGCCGTCGGCCACGCCGAACGCGCCCTGGCAGGCGGGCTGAGCTGGGCCGACGAGAGCCGCGGCTTCGAGGTCCCGGTCCTGGTCGCCCTCACCTTCCTCTACGCCGACCGCCCCGGCCGCGCCGAGGAGCTCTTCGCGGCCGGCACCGCCGAGTTCGAGCGGCAGGGCTGGCGCGGCGCCCACCTCTCCTTCGCGTACACCCTGCTCGGCTACATCCGGCTGCGCCGCGGCCGACTCGTCGAGGCGGAGGACTTCGTCCGCGCGGGGCTGCGCCTCGCCGAACGCGTCGGCCCCCGCACCCCGGCCCTCTGGTACGCCGTCGGTGTCGCCATCGAGGTGCTGCTCGCCCGCGGCCGGGTCGAGGAGGCCGACCGGCTGGCCCGTACCCATGACTTCGGCGAGCCGTTCCCCGCGGCCGTCACCTTCCCCGACTCCCAGACCGTCCACGCGGAACTGCTCCTTGCCCTGGGCCGGGTCGACGAGGCGGCGACCGAGCTGGCAGCCGTCGGGCGCCGCCTCGACCCGCGCGGGATGCGCAACCCCGCGTGGTGCCCCTGGCAGCTCCACCTCGCGCTCGCCGAGGCCGGAAGGACCCCCGAGCGGGCGCGCGAGACCGCCCGGGAGGCCGTCGCCAGGGCCCGTCAGTACGGTGCGCCGTCCGCGATCGGCCAGGCGCTGCGCGTGACCGCCGAGGTCGTGGGCGGCGACGAGCGGGTCAAGCTGCTGGAGGAGTCCGTGGACTGGCTGGAGCGCTCGCCCGCCGCCTACGAGCTGGCACGCTCCCTGGTCGCCCTCGGGGCCGCGCTGCGGCGCGCCGGCCGCACCGGGGAGGCCGCCGATCGGCTCTACCGGGGCCTGGAAGCCGCCCAGACCTGCGGCGCCGACGGCCTCGGCGAGGCGGCCCGCGCCGAGCTGGCCGCCTCGGGGCTACGGCCGCGCGCCCTCCACCCGGCCGGTACGGACGCGCTCACCGCCAAGGAGCGGCTGGCCGCCGATCTCACGGTCCGCGGCGAGGACCCCGCCGACGCCCTGAAGGCCGACCGGGGCGCCGTGACCCTGCTGCTGTCCTCCGTCTACCGCAAGCTCGGCACCGACCGGACGGGTCTCGCCCAGGCCCTCCGCCGCTCCGACGGCTACTCCCGCCCCGCCTGACCCGAGCGGCGCGCGGGCCCACCACGCGTCCCGCCGGTCGACGTGTCGATCGGCGTGTCGCGGGTCGCCGCGGGGCGCCCGCGCGGGACCCGCCCCGGCGCGTCGCGGTGGGGGCCGGGACACGTACCATGGCCGTATGTCCTTCCTCCGCCGCCGCAGCGCCGCCACACCCGCGGGCCCGGACTTCGATGTCCTGGCCATGGACCCGGGGGACTGGCCCGGCAATCTCGGTGCCGGTCTGCTGCCCGCGCCCGACGGCAGCTGCCAGGGCGTCTTCCTCCGCTACGACCTGTTCGGCGGTCGCGGCCCCGCGATGATCATCGGCAATCTGCCGGAGGGCTCCCCGGCCCGCGAGCTCGCCGAGGGCCAGATCCCCTTCGAGGTCGCCCAGCTCCTCGCGGCCCTGGAGAACGACGAGCCGGTCGAGGTCCTCGACACCGAGGACATGCCGGTGATGCAGGGCGACAACCTGCTGATCGTGCGCCGGCTCAAGCTCTCCGAGAGCCGCATCGCCTGCGTCCAGTTCGACCGCAGCGACAACGTGCTGGTGACGATCGCCAGTTGGGACCGGCCCATCACCGACGATCTGTACGCTCTGCTCAAGCCACTGCCCGCAGAGCTGTTCCAGCAGGGCTGATCGCGAGACGAAGGACGGGGGCCGATGAGCGCACGCGTCGACAGCTGGATCTGGGCGGTCCGCCTCACCAAGACCCGCTCGCAGGCGGCCGCCGCCTGCCGGGCGGGGCATGTCAAGGTCAACGGTGACCGCGCCAAGCCCGCCCAGCCGGTGAAGCCCGGCGACGAGGTGCGCCTCTTCCACGGCGGCCGGGAGCGGGTCGTCGAGGTCAAGCAGCTCCTCACCAAGCGTGTCGGCCCGCCCGTCGCGGCCGAGGCCTACGTCGACAACAGCCCGCCGCCGCCCCCACGCGAGCACGTGGCCCTCGCCGCGGTGCGCGACCGCGGCGCCGGCCGTCCCACCAAGCGTGAGCGCCGCGAACTCGACGAGCTGCGCGGCCGCTCCGTCTGAGACCGGGAGCGACCGCGCAACGGGCCGACTCAGGGCACGAACAGCTCCGCGAGGCGCGCCGCCGACGTGCCGATCCCGGTCCTCCCGACCCCGGTGGGACCCACCCGGGTCAGCGCGCCGGTCGCGTGCACGTCCTCGGGGCCGTAACGACGCGCGACCCGATGCCAGTTGAGGATGCCGGCGAGCCAGTCCTCCAACTCCCTCACGTACGCGGCGAAGGCGGCCCTGCCCTCCTCGTCGAGGTCGAAGTCCTCGTACAGCAGCGGGAGTTCGTGCCGCTTCAGGTGCTCGAACTGGCGCAGGCGCCCGCGCATCAGGTCGTCGACCATGGCCACGGCCGTCGGGTAGTCGCAGTCGAAGAAGGTCTGGAGCACCAGGACGCCGTTGTGCACCTCGCCCTCCACCTCGATCTCCTTCTGGTAGGAGAAGAGGTCGTTGAGGAGCGTCCCGTAGTCCGCCGCGGAGTTCTCGAGGGCGCGCACCGTGCCGCTGCGGAAGATCTCGCGCGGCAGCGACTCCGTGCGCCGCAGCTTGCAGAGCAGCATCGTGAGCTCGGAGCCGAAGGTCGTGCGCCGCATCTCGATGTAGTCGACCGGGTCGGGCACCCGGTGCTGCGCCTGGTTGTGCAGCTCCCACAGCCAGCTGTCGAGCATCGCGTCGACGGCCACCCGAAGCCGTGCGCGGGCCTCCGGCGCCATCGGTGCGGCGGTACGGGCCCACAGGTCGGCCAGCGCGCCCTCCAGGGGGCTCACGGCGCCCGCCCGACCGGCCTCCGGATCGTCCAGTGACATGACGGACTTCAGCCGCTCCGTGCACTCCTTCGCGCCGATCAGGTTCCGCGACCGGCCGAAAACGAGCGGGTAGTAGTCGTCGGCGTAGGTGCCCCAGGCCAGCCACTCCGTGCTGAGTTCCAGCTCCTCCAGGGTGGCGTCCGGGTCGAGCCCCGCCGCGCAGACCGCGAAGTCGAAGCCCTCCGCCTTCTCCCGGTCCCAGATGTCGCCGAGCAGCCCCATCCGCTCCGACCAGTCGAGCGAGCGCCGCAGCGCCTCATGGCGGTGCGGGCTGAGCGTCAGCGGGTAGGGCAGGTCGAACGCGGGCAGCAGCGAGGGCCCGACCATCTGGTGCGGAACGTGCGTCAGCGCGCGCAGCCGGGCGGCCGCGGGCCGGCCGAAGAGGGTACGGATGTCGAGGGCGGAGGTGCCGAGGAGCCCGTCGAGACGCGAAGGTCCGGTGTCCAGGCCCTCGTTCATGTAGCGGCTGGAGCGCATGTGCCACTCGTGGCCGCCGGACTGCCAGTCCTGGAGCCCCTTGGCGTACGCGGCGATCGCCGCGCACTCCCGCGGGCTCAGCCCCTTCTCCAGGCAGAGGGCGGGGACTTCGGTGAGGGCGGTGTTCTCGAACTGGTGGAGCCGGGAGGTGAGCAGGTCGTTGACGGCCTCGGCCGCCTCCTGCGTCGTGCACCCGAGGAACTTCTCCAGGACGAGGACCCCGTTGCTGTTCTCCCCCTCGTCCTCGACCTCCCGCTGGTACGAGAACAGGTCGTTGCGCAGGTGCACGGCGTCGGAGAAGGTGTCGCGCAGGACGAGCAGCGGCCGGGCGTGCGCCACCTGCGCGGGCACCTCCGCGCCCGCCGCGTACTCCACGAGCCCCGCCGACCAGGGCGCGCCGCCCACCTTGCGGCGCATCTCGATGTACTCGACCGGGTTGGCGATCCGGCCCTCGTTGATGTTGTCGAGCTCCCACAGCGACTCGTTCAGGAGCGCCTCGGTCGCGGTGGCGAACCGTTCCCGCCAGCCGGCGGACATGGACGGCACCGTGCGCCGCCACAGGTCGGCGAGCCCCGCCTCGACGGGGTTGGTGGGCGCGGGCATCGCGGCCGACGGGTCCCCCGGCATGAAGAGGGGCAGCCGGTCGAGGTACGCCTTGCTCCCCGGCCGGTCCTGCGTGCGCTTGAAGACCTCGAGGAAGTGGTCGTCGAAGAAGAAGACCCAGGTGTACCAGTCGGTCACCAGGGACAACGCCTCGGCGTCGCAGTCGGGGTGGGTGTACGAGCAGAGCAGCGCGTAGTCGTGGGACTCGAGGTCGTGCTCCTCCCAGACGCCGGAGCCCTCCAGCATCCCCATGGACCGCGCCCACTCCCGGGTGTGGGTGCGGGCGGTCTCCACATGGGGGTTGAGCCGCGCCGGATACGGGACATAGAAATCCGGCAGAACGAAGGGCTGAGCCATGCGTGCGGGGCCTTCCGGTGAGCGTGGGCAGTGATCGGCCGAGCATTACCCCTCGCCCGGACGGCCCACGCGACACCGCGAATAGTCGTATGAACGGAAGCGGGGTGTCGTCGGGTCCCCGACCCGCCGACACCCCGCCCGCTCTGGCCGGATCCGCCTCAGCCTTGCCGAACCCGCACGTCAGCCGCCTTCACAAAGGCGATCCGATGGCCGAATTGGATCTGGTAGTACTCCTCCTGGCCCCGGACCACCCGATGCCCCGCGGCGTCGAACGTGGGAGCGAAGTAGTACTCGCCCGGGGTGCGGCCGCCCACGACGTACGACTGACCCGCGAGCAGCCGGTACGGCAGCGGGGACACGGCCTGGACCGGGACCCCGGCCGGATAGGCCGAGGGCTCGGGGTAGGCGCGCCCGTACACCGGCACCTCCGCCAGACCCTCCCTCGGGGTGAGCAGCGGGCCGCGTGTGTCCACCGCCGTCCGCCCGCCCTTCGGATCGTGGAACCAGGCCTTCTGCCCCAGGTACCAGATCGCCGTCCAGTCGCCCCGGCGCTCCGCCACCGCGTAACTCTGCCCGGTCGACGCACGCGCGCCGGTGTCGTTGACCCCGGTCGTCGAGTCCTCGCCACCCGGACGCAGTCCGACGTCCTTGACCAGCGGTGCGTCGGTGCTCGGCGCCGTGTACAGCCTGACCGCCCCGCTGCCGTGCGGGGCGCACGCCTCTCCCGCCTTCACGCACCCCGTGTACGTCGGCTGGTGCGTGGCATAGGCGGGCCGGATCGTCACCACGCGCGCCTCAGGGCCCGCGCTCGCCGTGAACGGGCGGCCGAGGAGACGGAAGTAGTGGTCCCAGTCCCAGTAGGGACCCGGGTCGGTGTGCATCCCCCGGATCGTCGACGTGACCGTCCCGGGCACGTTGTCGTGGCCGAGGACGTGCTGCCGGTCCAGCGGGATGTCGTAGCGCCGGGCGAGGTACCGCACGAGCCGCGCGGAACTCCGGTACATGGCCTCCGTGTACCAGGAGTCCGGCGCCGTCAGGAAGCCCTCGTGCTCCAGACCCACCGACTTGGCGTTCACGAACCAGTTGCCCGCGTGCCAGCCGACGTCCTTCAGCGGCAGGTGCTGGGCGATGTGGCCGTCGGAGGAGCGCAGCGAGTACTGCCACGACACGTACGTCGGGTCCTGCACCAGCTTCAGCGTGACGTCCCAGGTCGCCTCCGTGTCGTGCACCACGATGTAGTCGATCGACTGGGACGCGGGCCGGTCCGCCATGTCGTGGTTGCCGTAGTCCCCGTCCCCGAACTCCTCGTACGGCGCCGGGATCCACTCGCACGCCACCGTGTGCGGGCACTCCGTCGGCCCGCTGCTCGGCGCCCGCAGCCCCAGGGAGCGCACCTGCCCGCGCGCGGGCGCGACGCCCGGATCGGGCGCGAGCGTCACCACCTGCCCGCTGTCGGTCGTACGGGACTCGCCGGTGCGGATCACGTCGAACACGTCGTTCGCGTACGCCGTCGCGGTCGCCGTGTCGTCGGCGCCGGAGTAGCGCGCCACCGCGCCGAACCAGTCGGCCGGGTCGCCGCCCGGCGGCCGGCCCGACGCGCGCTGGGCCGCGGCGAGCAGCGCCGCGCCACCCTCGATGTTCGCCGCCGTGCCCGTGCGCAGCTGCTCCGCCGGGATCCCGGTCAGCGCCGCCGCCCGGTCCAGGGTCTTGAGCCGCTCGGGCAGTCGGTCGCGCGTGGGCAAGGGAGTCGCGCTCGCCGAACCGTGGCGCGGAGCACGCGCGTCGTCGCCCCGGGCGTCCTCCGTGCCGTGCGAGTGGTGCGGGGCGTCGGCCAGCGCGGTCACCGTGTCCGTCAGGTGCATCGGGCCGTAGCCCCCGGTCACGCTCGGCGCGCCGCCGTGCCCGTCCCAGCGCGACTGCAGGTACGACACCGCGAGCAGCACGCTCGGCGGCACGCCCTGCCGTTCGGCCGCCGCCGCGAACTGGCGCTGCAACGAGCCGGGCACCGGCGGTCCTGCCGTGGCCGGCGGAGCGGCCGAGAGGAGCGGGAGGAGCAGAGCGGCGGACGCCACGGCGCCCATCGCTCGGGGGACCCGTCTGCGGGACACGGAACGGTGCAAGGCGGCCTCCAGATACCAGGGGTGACGAGGGGGCGTGCGGGGCCGGACCCGTACAGGGGTAGCGGCTTCCCGACGATCCGTCAATCACCCGCACCGGCCCGCGAATTCGCACGTCAGGGGCGGTTCGGGGGAGGCGTCGCGGAGTTTCGGGGCGGCGGTGCGCGGGCCTGCGGCGCGTCAGTGGAATGGACCAATGGCCGGGCGTCGCACGGGGCGAACGCCGAAGCGCCGTGCGCCCGGTGTGTCGGCACCGGGCGCACGGCGTGTCACCCCCGTGGGGACGGTCGGCGCGGATTCAGCGCGTACCGACCGCCGCGCGCACGGCCCGCCGTGCCATGGCGCAGTCGTCGTGCAGCCGCCGCAACAGCCGGCGCTGTTCCTCACCGGGCGAGACCGCGCCGGAGGGGACGGGAACAGAACCCGCGGGCGGAGCCTCCTTGATGGTCCGCTGCACCGCCGTCTCGTACGTACGGATCTCCCGGGTCAGCACGATCATCAGGTTCACCAGGAAGGCGTCCCGGGACGCGGGACCCGCCTGCTGGGCGAGCTGGCTGATCTGGCGCCGGGCCAGCGGCGCGTCACCGAGCACCGACCACAACGTCGCCAGGTCGTAGCCCGGCAGGTACCAGCCCGCGTGCTCCCAGTCGACGAGGACCGGTCCTGTGGGGGAGAGGAGGATGTTGGAGAGCAGGGCGTCGCCGTGGCAGAACTGGCCCATGCCCTGGCGGCCACCGGCGTGCGCCAGGCCGTGCAGCAGCTTCTGCAGGTCGTCCCGGTCGCGGTCGGTGAACAGGCCCAGCTCGTGGTAGCGCGCGATCCGCGCCGGGTAGTCGAGCGGGGCGTCGAAGGTCCCGGCGGGCGGGCGCCAGGAGTTGAGCCGGGCGATGGCACCCAGCGCCGCGCGCAGATCCGCGCGGGGCGGTGCCTCCACGGGGTGGCGCGTCAGCGCCGCCGCCCGCCCCGGCATCCGCTCGATCACCAGCGTGCAGTTCTCCGGGTCCGCCGCGATCAGCCGCGGCGCGCGCACCGGAGGACGGTGCCGGACGAAGGAGCGGTAGGCAGCTATTTCGTGCTGGAACCGCTCGACCCACGCGGGAGAGTGGTCCAGTAAACACTTCGCGACCGCCGTGGCCCGCCCGGTCGTTCCGACGATCAGGACGGAACGACCGCTGCGCCGCAGGACCTGCACCGGGTTGAACTCCGGGCAGATCCGGTGGACGGACGCGATCGCCATCCGTACCTGGGCGCCCTGCGGGCCCGAAAGGTCGATCCTTCCACTGAGCGGCTGAGCGGCACTGCCCGCCCATCGCCTCGGCCGGACCGCCGGAGCGACGGGGGCGAGGTACGGTCCGCTCCCGGCCGGTACGGAACGGTGCTGCGGCCGGGGCGGGGCGGACACGGAGGACGATGCTGTGTACATGGGGAGACAGATCCCTTCGTGTGCCGACGAGTTGCGTGCGTCGCCCCGCCCGACCTCCGGTCCGCACCCTGGGGAATGAGGGCCGGTTGTCGGGGCGGGGTGGCGCGTTCCTACCTGACACCCCGCCGCGGGTGGCGGAACATTGAGCGCACCCTGGCGAACCCTGGCGAATAGTCGCCAGCCCTATGACAGGGGGTTACTGTCAACTCAGCCGAGAACCTGGGGGCTTAGACGTGACCGGACAGACCAACACCCGCCTGGCAGACCTCTTCGGCCTCGCCGGCTGGTCCAAGGGAGAACTCGCGAGGCTCGTCAACCGGCAGGCGGCGGCCATGGGCCACCCGCAACTGTCGACCGACACCTCACGGGTGAGGCGATGGATCGACATGGGGGAGACCCCGCGCGACCCCGTGCCCCGGGTGCTGGCTGCACTGTTCACCGAGCGACTCGGCCGTGTCGTGACCATCGAGGACCTCGGGTTCGTACGACACGGGCGCGCCGGGAAACGGCAGAACGTCAGGAACACCGACAACCCTGACGGGCTGCCCTGGGCGCCCGAGCGTACGGCAGCGGTCCTCACCGAATTCACGGGAATGGACCTCATGCTCAACCGACGCGGCCTGATGGGCGCGGGCGCCGTGCTCGCCGCCGGCTCCGCCCTCACCAGCGCCATGCACGACTGGCTCCACACCGACCCCGCGCGCGCCGCCACCGCGCCACGCGCCAACGATCCCCTCCACGCCGACCCCGCTGGGTTCGACCGCTACGAGGCCGCCCCCATCGGGTCGGAGGAGATCGAGGCGCTGGAGCGCTCCGTGGAGGTGTTCCGCGCCTGGGACGCCTCCCGCGGCGGCGGCCTCCAGCGCAAGGCGGTCGTGGGCCAGCTCAACGAGGTGGGCGGCATGCTCGCCTACCGCCACCCCGACCACCTCCAGCGGCGCCTGTGGGGCGTCGCCGCCAACCTGGCCGTCCTGGCCGGCTGGATGTCGCACGACGTGGGCCTGGAACCCACCGCCCAGAAGTACTTCGTCATCGCCGCCCACGCGGCGCGCGAGGGCGGCGACCGGCCGCGCGCCGGCGAGGCACTGTCCCGCGCGGCCCGCCAGATGGTCCACCTGGGCCGGCCCGACGACGCCCTCGACCTGATGAAGCTCGCCAGGTCGGGTTCGGGCGAGCAGGTGCTGCCCCGCACCCAGGCCATGCTGCACACCATCGAGGCCTGGGCACAGGCCTCCATGGGCAAGGGCCAGGCGATGCGCCGCACGCTCGGCGAGGCCGAGGAACTCTTCGTCTCCGACCGCTCCGACGTCCCGCCGCCGAGCTGGATGCAGAACTTCGACGACGCGGACATGCACGGCATGCAGGCCCTCGCGTACCGCACGCTCGCCGAGCACGACCCCGCCGCCGCGGCCCCGGCCCAGCGCCACGCCAAGCTGGCCCTGGAACTGCGCCGCAACGGCCACAACCGCTCGAAGCTCTTCGACTACATCTCGCTGGCCTCGGCCTGCTTCATCGCCGACGACCCGGAGCAGGCTGACCGGTACGCGCGGCTCGCGCTGGTCTCCATGGGCGAGACCTCCTCGCACCGCACCTGGGACCGGCTGCGCGAGATGTACCGGCTCACCGGGCAGTACGCCGGCTACGCCAAGATCGAGGACCTGCGCGAGGAGATCGCGCTCGCGCTGCCGAAGCCCGCGGCCAAGCGGCCCCGCAGCAGCGGGATCTGAGCGGGGCCGTCAGGGGATTCGCCCCCAGGGGTTGCGAGAAGGGTTCGGCGGGGACCGAGTGCGGGACTCGGCCGCTGTCCGTACCGCACCGTCCTGAGTCCGTCAGGGAACAGGCCCGAGTCCGTCACCCGACCGTCCTGAGACCGTCCGCACGCCGACCTGACGTGCGGCGCACCGGCACACACGACACAGACACAGGGCACACCGGCTTGAGCCGCGCCGGTATGCCCTCGTAGTCGCGCCTGGTCGTGTCTCTGCTCGCCCTAGTCCCCGACCCGGACCACCATCACGCAGGCGTCGTCCTCGCGGGGTGCCTCACCGAACTCCTCCACCACCGACCGTACGCAGTCCTGCGCGTCCCGTGCCTCGGCAAGGCGGGGGGCCAGGTCGAGCAGCCGCTGCGTACCCGTGTCGTCCAGGCCGCCGCGGCGGGTCAGCCCGTCCGTGTGCAGCACCAGCAGATCGCCGGGAAGCAGTCTGATGGCGGCCTCTTCGTACGAGGCCCCGGTCGTCGCTCCCAGCAGTACACCGTCCGGGCGCTTCAGGGCACGCCCCGTTCCGCCGCGGAAGAGCAGCGGGGCGGGGTGCCCCGCCTGCGCCCAGGTGAGGGTCTGGCTGACCGGTTCGTAGCGGCAGCACATCGCACTGCCGAGCGCCGGCTGCACCGAGGACTCGAGCAGCTGGTTGAGGTGGCCCATCAGCGCCCCGGGGCGAATTCCGGCCACTGCCATTCCGCGCAGCGCGCCGAGGAGCATGGCCATGGAGGAGGTCGCGGAGACGCCGTGGCCGGTGAGGTCGCCGACGGTGAGCAGCGCGTCGCCGTCGGGGAGGGCCAGTGCGTCGTACCAGTCGCCGCCGATGAGACCGGTGGTGGCGGCCGGCAGATAGTGGCCCGCCACGTCGAGGGGGGCACCGGGGCCGCCGTGTGCGAAGCTCAGCGAGCCGCGCCACGGAGGCAGCACGGCCTCCTGGAGCTCCACGGCGACCCGGCGCTCGGTGCGCTCGATGTGCCGGCTGCGCTGCAGGCTGTCGCGGGACTCGCGGACCGCGCGCTCGCTGCGCCGCAGCTCACTGACGTCGCGCAGGACGGCCCACATGGAGGCCGTGCAGCCGTCGGCGTCGAGGACCGGCTCGCCCATCATGTGGAGCGTGCGGACCCGGCCGTCGGTGCGGACGACCCGGAACTCGCCGTCGATCGGCTTCCCGTCGATCAGACAGTCCGTCACCATCGCCTGGAGCACGGGCTGGTCCTCGGCGAAGACCATGGACGGCAATTCGTCCAGGGACATCGGGCCGCTCTCGGGGCTCCGGCCGAAGATCTGGTACAGCTCCTCCGACCAACTCACCTCGTCGGTCAGCAGGTTCCACTCCGCGCTGCCGACACGGCTCAGGAGCGAGCCGGTACGGGCGGGCGCGGGGCCGCCGTACGCCGCGCCGGGGTCGGAGGCGGCCTCGACCGTCTCCTCGGCAACGACGGACTCGACGCCTTCCACGAGCGACGCCTCGTCCGGGATACCGGCCCTGAGCTGACCCAAATGGGCCCCGAGGTCGTCGAGTTGGTGCACGGCGAGATCGCAGAGGGCACGCTGCCAGCGGTTCTTCGGGTCGTCCTCGTCCAGGACCGCGTCCCGGCGCACGGCGTCCACGTCACCCCGCAGACGGCGGGTCTGCGAGATCAGCGCGTCCACGGTGCCGGGCTCCGGCGGCTGGGCTGGACGATCCGCGTAGAGAGGGGACGGCATGTCGTACTCCGATACAGGCGCGGCGCGGGCGAGCGGTGGAACGAGGCCCGGATATGACTGTTGCACAGGCGGGGAAAGCCCGTAAGGGATTTGGCAACACTCGATACGGTGGTGCTTCTGGCATATGCCAACGGCCCGCCGATTATCGGCCATCGGGGTGGTAACGGGAAGGGCCCGTGAGAAGGTTACGGTGCTCGTGTGGTGAACGACGACCTGGACTCGGTGGGGACGGCAGTGCTGCTCGCGGCGGCGCCGGCCGGACGCGGAAGGGCGGTGGACGCGGCGGCCGTGCTGCCGGCGTTCGCCGCGGTACCGCCGGGGGCGCTGACCGGCACACCGGTGGCGACGGTGGTCGAACTCGCGGACCCGCTCGACCCGCAGACCGTCCTGACGAGGTTGCGCGCCGCGGCCGCGGCGCCGGGACCGCTGGCGCTCTTCCTCGCGGGTCAGCTCCAGGCGGACCGCCGCCAGCACCTTCCGCACCTCGCGCTGGCGCGCTCCACGGCGACGACCCTGCGCTACACCGCGCTGCCCTGGCACTGGCTCGCGACGGAGCTCGCGGTGCGGCGCGCGGGCACGACGACGGTGGTGGCGGACCTGGTCGCCGACGCGGAGCTGTGGGAGCGACTCGGCGCCGCGCCGGGGCTCCTCTCCCTTGGCCCGGGCATCCGGCTCTACGGCCGCGTCGCCCCCGCCCCGCGCCGGAGCGGCGCTCCCGTGACCCCGGAGTACCTGCGTCACTTCGCCACGGTCTGGCGCACGGGCGCCCGTCCGCCGCTCGCGCAGCTCCACGCGGAGGCGGCGGCGCAGGCGGGTTCGGGGGAGGCCGTCCGGCTGGCCCAGGAGCCGGCGGGTCCGGACGGGGCGAATCCCCTTGTTTCGCACCCGAGTTCGCATCCCGTACAGGCGGGCGGACACGTGGCCGTCGCGGTGCCTGCGGCCGAGCCCGTGCCGGTGGCCGTGGCCGTGGCCGCGCCGGTGGTTGTGCCCGCGCCCGCGCCCGTGGCCGTGGCCGTGCCCGTGCCGGCGGTCGTGCCCGAACCACAGCCGGAGCACGGGCGGGCGACCGTCGTCGCGGCACCGTCGCCCGTCCGCCCGCCCGCGCCCACGGCTCGGGAGACCACGCCGGGTGCCCCATCCGCCCCCGAGTCCTCGCTGCGCGCCGCCTCCGCCCACGAGCCCTCAGCGGGCGAGCCCGACCCGCACCCCGCGATCCTCGAGGCGGCGCGCGCCGGGCGCCACGGGGAGGCCGTCGCTGTCGCGGTGGCCTGGGAACAGGTGGCGCTGCGGCGCTTCGGGGCACGGTCGCCGGAGGCCGTGCACTGGATGGAGGTACGGGCCGACCTCGCCCGGCTCGCCGAAGATCCCGCGCGCAGCTGCGAGTTGTGGATCGCCGTGGCGCGGGCCCGGCTCGCCCTCGGCCAGGGGGCGCAGGACCCCGAGGTCGAGGGGGCGGTCGACCGGGCCCACCATCAGTGGGAGAGGATCGAGGACCCGTCCGCGCGCGTGAGCTGGGCAACGCCCTCGTCGCGCTCCGGCGCCGTGTCCCGGGCCGCAGGGCAGGCGCCCTCGCCGCCCTTCAACGCCGCATGGTCTGAGAGCGTGCCCGGCACCCTACGCGGTGGCGGGCGGGACCACCCGGATACCGAAGGCGAACGAGTCGATCGCCCGGGCGATGCCGACGAAGAGCAGCGCGAAGTGCTCCTGTCCGCGCGCGGTCTCGATGCCGCCGAGGTCGAGCACGGACTCTTCGGACCAACCGAGATCGGCAAGCAGGCCGCTCACCGTCCGCTTGGCGTCGGCGTCGTCGCCCGACAGGAAGATCGTCGCCGGGCCGGAGAGGCTCCCGGGATCCACCATCACGACCCTGTCGATCGTGGAGAACGTCTTCACGACCGGTGTCGCCGGGAAGGCTTGCTGGATCTCCTCACCGAGGCTGACCACGGGGTGCGAGAGGCTCTTGTCCTCCAGGAAGCCGACGGCGACGTCCAACAGCACCTTCCCTTCCAGCGCGGCGGCGCCGATCGACTCCAGGACCGCCATGGACGCCGTCCCCGGCGTCGCGTTGACCAGCACCTCCGCGTGCGCGGCGGCCCCGGACGACGTCCCGACCCGCACGCCGGCGTCGAGGAGTTCCTTCAGCTCCGTGAGGAGGTCCGCGTCCTCGGGTCGCCGTGACCCGAGGACGATGTCGTGACCCGCGCGGGCCCAGCCCGCCGCGAGTGCCTGTGCCACATGTCCCGTACCCAGAAGTCCGATTCGCATGGGGACGACGCTAGGCGCGGGCCGTCGGCGGCGTCATCGGACCAGGGTCGTGCCGGGGCGGCCGATGGGCCTAGGACGACCTGCCTAGGACGACCACCTGGGCCGACCCGCCCAGGGCGGCCGCCCCCGGGGCAGCCGTGCCACGCGGGGCGGGGTGCGAGGCTGAGATGATGGTACGTATGCACGCCTCACCCTCCGCCGCGTCGCGCGGCGACCTCAGCACCGAGCGGCTCCTGCTGCGGCCCGTGCGGACGGCCGACCTGCCTGCCGTCACCCGGCTGTGGACCGACCCCGAGGTCCGGCACCACCTGGGCGGGCCGGTGAGCGAGCAGGTCGTGCGGATCCGGCAGCGGCGGGTCGTCGGAGCGCCCGGGGTGCGCGCGGTCGTGCGGGCGGCCGACGGGGTCCTGCTCGGGCTCGTGACGGTGGAGCCGGGGGCGCGCGACGGGGAGACCGAGCTCTCGTACCAGTTCCTGCCCGAACACTGGGGGCAGGGCTACGCGCGTGAGGCCGTCGCCGCGGTCCTCGATGCCACGCTCCGGGACACGCCGAGCGTGGTCGCGCTGACCCAGGAGGCGAACCACCGCTCCCGACGGCTCCTCGAAGCCGTCGGCATGACCCATGTCTCCTCCTTCGTCGAACACGAGGCCCACCAGGTCCTCTACCGACGCGGCGACCGTCCGCCCACTCCGGGCGGGCCGCCCTCCCCGCCCGTCAGGTGACCTTCTCGCCCGCCGCCAGCTTCGCCACCATCCGCTCCAGGCGCTGCGCCCGGCCCTTGGCCGTGCGAGCCTGCCAGAGCCGCACGATCACCAGATACTGATCGGTCCTGCCGAGCCCCGCGTAGAACTCCCGCGCCCGCTCGTCGGCCGCCAGGGCCGCCGCAAGGTCGTCCGGCACGGTCGCCTCCGCCTGGGACGGGTACGCGCCCTCCCACCGCCCGTCCGCCCGCGCCGCCCGCACCTCGGCCAGTCCAGGCTCCCGCATCCGCCCCGCCGCGGTGAGCGCCTCGACCTTGCGGACGTTCACCTGCGACCAGAGGCTGCGGGAGCGGCGCGGCGTGTACTTCTGGACGTAGTACGCCTCGTCCCCGCGCTTGCGCTGACCGTCGATCCAGCCGAAGCAGAGCATGCTGTCGAGGATCTCCGGGATGCCGAGGGAGACCCCGCCCTTCCCCTTCTTGGCGATCCTCAGCCAGACCCCGGGGCTGTCGGCGTGGTGGGCCTCCAGCCACGCCTCCAGTTCCGCGGTCTCGGTGACGGTCATGATGTCGAGCCCTTCGTACTGCTCCACCGCCCGGCTCCCCTGTCGTGGTCGACGCCGTCCCCGCGGCCCGGGAACGCTCATGACCACGATAGGGAGCCGCACTGACAGTGCCGTCCCGTCAGAAGCGGGCGTGGGTGGTGATGTCCGACTCGAACTGGGTGATCATCTCCGGGGTCACGGTCGGCCGGCACTGGCCGATGGCCTCCAGATAGTCCGCCGTGGTCGCGCCCGGCCGGCCTTCGTCGCCGACGGAACGGGGGCCGACCGGGACGAGGTCGCGCTCGAAGGAGTTCTGCGCGGCGATCCGCGCGGCGTGCTCGATGTCGGCGGGTGTGAACAGGTCGCTGGCCGCGACCAGTTCGTCGATGTCGACATCGGAGCGGCCTTCGGTGTACCGCCCCCAGATCGCGGCGCGGGCGGCCTTGTCCGGCGTACCGATCGGGATGAGGTAGTCGAAGCGGCCGGGGCGCAGGAACGCCGGGTCGAGGGAGCGGATCGAGTTGGTGGCGCAGACCAGCAGCCGCTCGTCGCGCTCGCGGAAGCCCGGGATGAGCTTGAGGAGTTCGTTGGTCACGCCGTGCATGCCCCCTGGCTGCGCGGGCTCCTGGCGGACCGGGGCGATCTCCTCGACCTCGTCGATGAAGACGAGAACCCGCTCCAGCTCCGCGATCCGGGCGAACGCGGAGCGCAGCGCGGCCGCCAGGTTCCCCTCGTCGGCGAGCCGGGACGGCAGGATCTCCACGAACGGCCAGCCGAGCCGGGAGGCGATGCCCCGCGCGAACGTCGTCTTGCCGGTCCCCGGCGGACCGAACAGGCCCACCGCGCGTGGCGGCCGCACACCGTGTCGCGCCGCGCGCTCCGGCTCGGCCAGCGGGAGGACGACGCGCCGTTCGATCAGGTCCTTCTCCCGTTCCATGCCGGCGACCTTGGCCCACAGGTCTCCCGGCAGCAGCCGGCCGCCGAGGTCGTCGAGGAGATTGGCGGCGGGGCCGTGCAGCGGCTCCACCTTCTCGAAGTAGGCGACGGCCGGCTGCCGCGTGTATCCGGCATTGAGGAGACCCTCGCCGAGCAGCTCCTCCTCGGGCAGGACGTACGCGATCCGGCCGACGCGCGCCGCGACCAGCCGTCGCTCCAGCTCGACCAGGAGCGCGCTGGCGAGGCCCCGGCCACGCCAGGCGGAGGAGATCGCGATCCGCATCACCCAGGCCCGCTCCCCGGAGACGGAGGCGAGGGCGGCGCCGATGGGGACGCCCTGGTGGACGGCGACGACGGCCGGCTGGCGGGAGGTCAGGGCGCTGATGCACTCCGCCAGGGAGAAGACGGACTCCTGGCCGAGTTCCGCCGTGGTGTCGATCAGGTGGACCACCGCGGCGAGATCGCTCTCGCGGTAGTCGTGGATGAGCCAGTTCACGGATGCCGCCCCTCGTTCGTTCGATCGTGTGATCGTTCGTGTCGCGCCGTTGCGGCGAGGCTAGGGGCGGGGGCGAAGGCAGGTCGTGCGCCACCGTGCACAAGGCGTGAGCGGTGATTGCTACGAACCGTCACTGGGCGTACGGCGCCCGAGGCGTCGTCCCCGACGCGCGGGCCCCGTGCAGATGGCTGGAAAGGGGCTGTTCGGAACGGGCGAGGCCCCCGAAGGAATCTTCCTTCGGGGGCCTCGCGAGGTGGTGCTCAGTGTGCTCAGTACGCCGGCGCGAGCTTCGGGTTCGGGCCGTGGGCGTTGTCGGTCTGGTTGCCCTCGGAGGCGAGGAACACGATCAGGATGATGAAACCGACCAGCGGAACGAAGTTGATCAGGATCCACCAGCCGGAGCGGCCGGTGTCGTGCAGACGACGGACCGTCACGCCGAGACCGGGCAGGAACACGGCCAGCGCGTAGATCGAGTAGAGCAGCGGGTACGTGCCGATGGCGAAGTCGACGGCGGCGAGGACGATGAACGCGATGATGTTGAACAGCGCGAACATCCAGTATTCCTTGCGACGCGCACGGCCGCTGAATACCGCGTACTTCTTGAGAACGTCGAGGTACCAGTTCACTTAGTCCCCCCAAGGACTGGGAAATGCGAGCGGGAGCCTGTCCCTGTGGAGCAAGCTTACGCAGAACTTATGTGGCCGAAACGCCGACGGTCAATTCGTTACCTGCGATGGGGCGTTGGGGGTCGGTGTGTCTTGATTTGCGATTGTTGCAGGGTGGTGTCGATTGCTGACACACAGCGACGGTGCCCCGTCCCTGACCGGGATGGGGCACCGTTCCGAGAGGGGATCAGGGCTTCCTCAGGTCTTTCTGGTCTTGCTCATGAGCAGTCCGCCCGCTGTGAGCGCGAAGAGGCAGACGCACGCGCCCGTGATGACGTTGCTCAGGATCGCGCCGGTTCCGGCGTCGGTGGTGGCGACCACCCAGGGGGAGAGGATCAGCCATACGCCGAGCGCCAGGACGACGAAGTTCAGGTCCTGGGACCGCTCGGGCGCCATCGACATGCAGAGGCCGAGGATCGCGAGGGCGATGCCCGTGACCAGGTTGCTGAGGGCGAGTTCGGGCCTGGCGGTCGAGAAGTGGACCACCCACCCGGAGACCGCGGCGTAGATGCCGGCGAGGATGACGAGCTCCTCCACCGCGGCGACACCTCGGGTCTGGAGTATTTGCGAGTAACGTTCCCGCATTTCCGGAGCGTCGGGGTGTCCTGTCATATCACCGGTGCGGTGAGAGACGTCAGACATACGACTCGCCTCCTTACTGGCGTCCTGCACGTCTGATCGCGCTTGCGGCGTCGTGCCGCGGTTTCATTGTGCTCTTATCTGGCCTTTATGTGTAGGTCTGTCCGATATCGTATCCGGACAGAAATCGGCAGGTCGATTAGCGGAGATCCGCCAAGCGCAAGAAAAATTCTGTGAACGTTCAATGAGGTGTCATGTGGTGTACGGACGGGTGATGATCTCCATGTTGTGGCCGTCGGGATCGTCGAAGTAGGCGCCACGCCCGCCGAACAGGTCGTTCACCCCGCGATCCGTATGACTCGGGTCGGCGTAGAAGGGCACGCCGATCGCCTCCAGTCGCGCGATCATCAACTCGAACTCCTCGTCCGGCACGAGGAAGGCGTAGTGCTGCGAGACGACCGGCGTCCCGGCGTGCTCGTAGAAGTCCAGCGTCACGCTGTTGCCCAGGGCGACGGGGAGGAAGGGTCCGAACGGCGCTCCGACCTCCAGTCCGAGGACCGTGGCGATGAACTCGGCGGAGCGCTTCCTGTCCGTGGCCTGCACGATCGTGTGGTTGAGCTCGGCGGTCACAGGTCCTCCCGGAGTCTGGTCCGTGGTCTCCCCGTTCCGACGGTAGTCCGTCACGCGGGCCCGCGGGAGGTGCGGGGAGCGGACGGGGCGGCCGGTGAGGGGGGTCCGGCGTAGCCTGGAAGTGGACTCGGGGACCTCACGTCGCACCGCCGGGAGGCGGAGAAACATGACCGGAATCGTCTCCAGAAGCTTCGACTCGGCGGATGAGACCCGTCCGTTCGAGGACGCCAAGGGCCGGCTCGACCTGATCACCACGGACCGCGGCCCGGTCGGCCGCGCGGTCTTCGAACCCGGCTGGCAGTGGAGCAAGCACATCAAGCCCATCGCCGGTACGGACAGCTGCCAGGCCGCTCATGTCGGCTATGTCGTCGGCGGCCGGATGAAGATCGTCATGGACGACGGGGAGTCCCTCGAAGTGGGCCCCGGCGACCTCTTCGTCGTCGACCCGGGCCACGACGCCTGGGTCGTCGGCGACGAGCCGTGCGTGGCCCTGGACTGGGTCGGCTTCGGCGACTACGCCGTGCGCCCGGGCTCCTGACACCCTGACGGCGGCCCCGGCTCGGCGAAACCCGGTGGCCGCCCCGCGCGGCGTGGCGGCACGATGACCGGATGAACGAAGATCGCCGCGTCCAGCCGCCGCGTACCGCCGACGAGCGGGCCACGCTCACCGCCATGCTCCAGTTCCAGCGCGACACCCTGGAGTTGAAGTGTGCGGGGCTCGGCACCGAACAGCTCAAGGAGCGCGCCGCGCCCCCGTCGGGGCTCTCCCTCGTGGGTCTTGTGCGGCACGCGGCGGAGGTGGAGCGCGGCTGGTTCCGCAATGTGATCAACGGCGAGAGCAGCAGCAGTCCGTGGACCCCCGCGGGCTCCACGGAGTGGGCGGACTTCGACGTGGACGACCTCGACGAGGCCGCAGTGGCCGAGGCGTTCACCGTCTGGCGCGAGGAGTGCGCCCGAGCCCGCGCGGTCGTGGACGCGGCGGACTCCCTCGACGTGTGCGGACATGCGGGCGGCGAGGCCTACTCGCTGCGCTACGTCGTCGCCCACATGATCGAGGAGTACGCCCGCCACAACGGTCACGCGGACCTGCTGCGCGAACGGCTCGACGGCCGCACGGGCGAGTAGCGCGGGCCGCCCGGCGGAAGCTGCCGCCACGCCCTGGCCGCTCAGGCAAAAGCCCTGATCAACGGTGGCACGGGCCTGTTATCGTCGCCGGCATGCGTGAACTGGTCCCTCCCACGGCCCACCTGCACCGTTCCTGGCTCGAAGCGCACGCGGAGTGGAATCCCGGCGCGCGCCAGGCGGGCGCCGGGATAGGGCTCGCGGAGAGGGAGGCCCTGGCGATCCCCGAGGTCTTCGCCTCGTGGGTCGGCCGCCTGCGTGAACAGGCCGACCCGGACAGGGCCTTGGGCGAGGGACGCGTGCACGCCACCCATTGGTGGATCGTCGAGGACGGCGCGTACGTCGGCGCGATCGACCTGCGCCACCGGCTCAACGACTTCCTGCTGCGCGCCGCCGGACACGTCGGCTACAGCGTCCGCCCCTCCGCCCGCCGCCGTGGCCACGCCACCTGGGCCCTGGGCGCGATCCTCCCCGAGGCCCGCGCCCTCGGCATGGACCGGGTCCTGGTGACCTGCGACGAGGACAACATCGCCTCGGCCCGTGCGATCGAGCGCAACGGCGGTGTCCTGGAAGACATCCGCATCACCGAGATCGGCCGCAAGCGCCGCTACTGGATCACGCTGTGACAGGGGGCGTGGGGAACCCTCGGCGCCTCGCGGACGGACGGAGACGCCGCCGGTTCCGTCCGATTCCGCCCGAGGCGTGCGAGGGTGACAACCCGTCGGGTCTTTGACCGCCCAGCGGGACCCCGCACGTCACACCGTTCGCACGGCAGCTACGATCACGGACTTCTGCTTTCCCCCCATGCAAACGGAGTGACCATGAACCCCACTTCTGGCTTCCCCCTGTCCCGTCGCGGCCTCATACGCACCGGCGCCGGCGCCACCCTCGCCGCGCTCGGACTCGGCGCCGGCGCGCAGAGCGCCGCCGCCGTGACCGCCACCAAGCGGTTCGACCTCACGCAGCCGTCGCACGACCTGTTCCGCTCCAAGGACACGCACGGCGCGCGCGTCCAGCAGAGCTTCGCCTTCGACTGGGAGAACAAGTTCCTGTTCGTGGCGACCAAGCGGACGGGATCCACCGAGGCCGACGGTGACCTCTGCATCAACAAGATGGACTTCGACGGCAACTACCTCTCGTACATGCACCTCAACGGCTTCGGCCACGGTGTCGCCTTCGCCGCGCTGCCGAACGGTTCCGACACCGAGCTGTGGATCGAGTGCGCCGCGAACACCGGCGGCTACGGCACCGCGCTCGCGCCCATCCGCTACACCGCCGACACCACCCTGGGCTCGCCGGCGGCCTCGGCCGCGTACCGGCCGATCTCCGGGGCCACCGAGTACACCTGCTCCGTCGACCCGGTCTACCGGCGCATGATCGTGCGCTACCACACCAGTGCCGGGAAGCGCATCGCCGTCTACCCCCTCTCGGCCTTCGAGACGCGCGACTTCGGCGCGCCGCTGGTCGACTTCAAGCAGCCGACGATCCCCGGCACCCCGCAGGGCTACACCCTCTACGGCTCGTACATGTACTACCTGACGGGTGACGCGTACCCCGAGCCCGGCACTCCCGTGGGCGACGGCAACTCCTACATCACCAGCATCGACATCAACACGGGCACCGTCGAGCAGGGTCCCGTCCTCACCAAGGCCGGCTCCACCCTGCATTTCCGCGAGCCCGAGGGCCTCGCGGTCTACCGCACCGACGCCGGTGAGGCCCGCCTCTTCCTCGGCTTCGCCACCGGCGAGGAGGGCGACCGGCGCTCCAGCATCTTCTACAAGAACGTGCTGGTCTGACGCAGGCCTGAGGCTCCGGAGCTGAGGCCCCGGGCCTGATGCTTCGGGCCCGGGAAGCCGGGCCTGGGGAGCCGGGCCTGAGGCTTCGGGCCCGGGGCTCCACGGGACAGCCGGCCGGTGTCAGCCGTACGCGTCCGTCATGCAGTCGCGGGCACAGGCGCCCCGTTCGTACTCGTGGCGGAGGGCCGCCGCCGCGAGGCGGGGGTCGGCGTCCGGCCGGTCGAAGTGCTCGTCCGCCAGACGGACGACGTCCGAGACCGTGATGATCGCCGGCTCCCCGACGCCCGCCGCCCCGCGGGCGGAGGCGATCGCCATGCCGGCCGCCCGGCGCAGCACCCGCCAGTGCTCCCGCTCCGTGGCGTCCGTCGTCCGAGCGGGGGCCGGCGGGCGCGCCGAGCGGCCCTGGCGGGCGGCGCCGAGTGCCATGAGTCCGATCCCGGCGGCGACCGCCAGGATCCCGACCGCCGTCCCCGCGTGCAGCCCCGCCATGCGTGCCCCCTTGCCGTCCCCTTGAGTCGTACCCCGGTGGGCCGGACTCCAGTCGAGGCGGCGAGCCCCCTGAGTGACACGCGTAAGTGACACGTGTCACCTTTCTGTTTCAGACGTTGACTCGGCTGATCACCGGCCGGACGCTGCTCCCATGACCGTCACCACCGTCACCACCACCCGCGGCCCCGTGCGCGGCGAGCGCCGGGCCGACGGGAGCCTCCGCTTCCTCGGCATCCCCTACGCGCAGCCGCCCGTCGGCGACCTCCGCTTCGCGGTGCCCGTGCCACCGGAACCGTGGACCGAGCCCCTGGACGCCACGGCATACGGCCCGACGGCCCAGCGGCGGCCCTTCGCCGAGGTCACGACCATTCCCGAGCCGTCCGTCCCGGGCGCCGGGGTCCTCAACCTCAACGTCTTCACTCCGGGCACGGACCCCGAGGCCGGGCTGCCGGTCCTCGTCTGGATCCACGGCGGCGGGTACGTGGCGGGCTCGGCGGCCAGCCCCTGGTACGACGGCTCGGCCTTCAACCGGGACGGTGTCGTCCTGGTCTCCCTCGGCTACCGGCTCGGCATCGAGGGCTTCCTCCACCTCGACGACGCCCCCGACAACCGGGGCGTCCGGGACTGGATCGCCGCCCTCGAATGGGTCCGCGACAACATCGCCCGCTTCGGCGGCGACCCCGCCAAGGTCACCGTCGCCGGCCAGTCGGCGGGCGGCGGCGCCGTCCAGACCCTGCTCGCCGTCCCCGCCGCACGGGGCCTGTTCCGGGGCGCCCTCTCGGTCTCCGGGGCCGTCATGACCCCCGACGGACCCGAGGTCGCGCGCGCCGCGTCCCGGCTGTTCACGGCCCGCACCGGCGTGCCCGCCACCGCCGCCGCGCTCCGGGAGCTGAGCGACGACGACCTCCTCGATCTCCAGGACCGGCTCGGCGCGCCGGGCCCGGACCGCGAGGGCCTGCCGCCCCTGCTGTCCCTGGCCCCCTTCGCCGACGGCGAGCTGATCCCGGAACCCGTTCTCGGCGCACTGGCCGCCGGGGACGCGGGCGCCGACGTCCCGCTCATGCTCGGCTTCACGGCCCATGAGTTCAACGCCTTCCCCGCGCCAGGACCCGAGGGCCCGCCCGTCCCGGTGCTGCTCGGGGCGCTGGGCCTCGCCGAGGAGAAGGTGGCGGCCTTCACGAAGGCGTACGGCGCCGACGGCCCGGACTCGCTCTTCGGCCAGGCGCTCACCGACGTCACCTTCCGGGCGCCCTCGCTGGCCGTCGCGGAGGCCCGCGCGGCGCGCGGACGCCCCACCTGGCTGTACGAGTTCCGGTGGGAGTCGCCCGTCGACGGCACCGCCTTCCACTGCCTGGACCTGCCGTACGCCTTCGACCTCCTGGACGCCGAGGGGGTCGCCGCCGCCGCGGGCGACGCGCCGCCCCGCGCCCTGGCCGACGCGATGCACGGCGCCTGGGTCGCGTTCGTACGGGACCAGGACCCGGGCTCCTCCTGGCCCCGTTACACGGCGGCCGACCGGGCCACGATGCTCTGGGGGGCCGAGTCGCACGTGGAGCGGGACCCGCTGGCCCAGGTCCGCGAGATCTGGCACGACTGAGCGAGCGCGCCCCTGGGGGACGGTCGCGGGTGGCCGGCGGTCAGCCCGCTCGGAAGCCGATGGTCCCGTCGGGCAGGACGGCCTCCACCGTGGCTCCGTGCTCGACGGTGCGGCTCACCGTGCAGAACTTCTCGTGCGTGAGCCGCACACCGCGGGCGAAGACCTCGGCGGCCTTCGGGTTGGTGTCGGGCAGCTCGAACTCGTAGCTGACCCTGATCCGGCCCACCCGTCCGTCGTCCTCCGGTGTGGAGACCGACTCCACGACGATCCGCAGGTCGTCGTGGTCCACGGCGCGCGCCGTCCGGTCCACCACCATGCCGCCGCAGCCGCCCATGGCCGCGAGCAGCAACTCGACGGGTGTGAACGAGGGCTGGGCGTCCGGGTCGTCCGCCGCCCCCATGCGTACCTCCGCGCCCCGGTCGTTGCGGGCGGTCCACTGCCGGTAGCCGGTGCGGACGGTCTCGATGCGGTAGTCAGCCATGTGGTGCGGGCTCCTCGGTGCGAGTGTGCGAGTGTGCGAGTGGGCGGATGGGTGGTCGGGGGACGTGCGTGTGGGTGCGGCGGGTGCGTGCCGGTCGCCCACGCAACCCCACCGGGCCTTGGGCCGCCAAGGGGACGCGCCGCGACGGACATGCGCCGGTCTGAGTATGCGGGGCAGGCCGGGTGAGTACGTCGCCGGATGCCCGGGCCCGGCCGCCGGCGGTGGAATGGGGGCATGACCACGGACGCCCGGCACACCAGCCGTATCCAGCACGTCACGGCCACCGGCTCGGCCGTGGCGGTCGCGCTCCTCCCGCTCGTCGTCGGCATGATGCTCGCGCGGAGTGTGGGCGCCGACCCGATGACGTCCGTGAACGCGCTCATCACGAGCGGCGGGCAGCGCGCTCGGCTCTCCCGCTGCCAACTGCGCGCCGTGCCGCGGCCGGCGCTTCCCGCCCTCCCGGCCCTGCCGGCCCTCTCCGTCCGCCGCCGGGGTCGGTGAAGACTCCTCCAACTTCGACCCAACTCTCGGTATGAGGACCGTGGTTGGGTTCTCGTGCGTAGCCTTGGGGGTGGGGGAGTCGGCTGCGCGGGGGTGGGGCTTGTGACTGCTGGATCCGGTTCGGAACGGCGCGCGAGGGGGCCGCTGGGCGGACGCCTCGCGCTCTGGCTGACACTGGCCGCGGCCGTGCTCGCCGCGGCCCCGGCCGCCGCCGTCACGGCGGGCCCGTCCGCCGTGCCACGTGCTCATGCGGCCCGCCCTCCGGCCGCCGCGGCCGCGCGGGCGCCGGACTGCGACCCCCGCCGCGCCGGTCCCCGCCCCGACCGGGTGGACGGCGAGGCGGTACGGCGCATCCGGGAGCGCGGACATCTCGTCGCCGGCGTCGACCTGAACAGCTACCTCTGGGCCTCCCTCGACCAGGACGCCCAGGAGCCGTCCGGCTTCGACATCGACCTCGTACGGGCGATCGCCCGTGACATCCTCGGCCCGAAGGCCACGGTGCGCTTCGTCAGCATGCCGCCCGCCCAGCGGATCCCGCGGCTGCAGAGCCGCCAGGTCGACGTCATCGTGCGCACGATGAGCATCACCTGCGAGCGGCTCGCCGATGTCGCGTTCTCCAGCGTCTACTTCGAGACGGGCCACCGGCTCCTCGTGCCGCAGGACTCCGAACTCACCGGTTTCGACGCGAAGCTGCGCGGCCGGCGCGTCTGTCTGAGCAAGGGCAGTTCGGCCTCCGGCCTGCTGAAGAACTCGGGCACCGGCGCCGTCGCCGTGGAGACCGCGAGCCATCTGGACTGTCTCGTCGAACTCCAGCAGCGGAACGTGGACGCCGTCCTCACCCACGCCACGCTCGCCGCCGGACTCGCCGCCCAGGACCCCACGCTCAAGATGGTCGGGCCGCTCCTCGACACCTCGCTGTACGGCGTCGCCATGAACAAGGACGACACGGACCTGGTCCGGCGGGTCAACGCGGTGCTCGAGGACTATCGCGCGGGCGGCGCCGCGAGCCCCTGGATGGTCTCGTACGACAAGTGGCTCGCCCCGACCCTGGGCCCCCGTCCGCAGGGCCCGCCGCCGGCCGCGTACGCCGACTGACGTACGCCGGCCGTGGTGCGCCGGCCGCGTACGCCGACTGACGTACGCCGGCCGTGGTGCGCCGGCCGTGGTGCGCCGACGGACCGGCGCCGACAGGGGTGACCCCGCCGTCACCGGGGCAGGCGTTCGGGGGCGTCGCCCGGGGCCGCCCTCAGCCCCGGAACGTGGCCGGACGCTCGGGAGACGCCTCGGCGAGGGCCTTGGTGACCGCTTCGACCCCGGCCCGCAGGCCGTACACCGGGGTGTCGGGCTGCTGGCGCCAGGACTCGTCGATCCCGCCCGCGTCGACCGTGTCGAAGCCCAACTGGTCGATCAGGGCGCGGACCGTCTTCTTCGCGACCTCGTCGTCGCCCGCGACCGGCAGTGCCATCCGCTCCGGGTCGCCGGCCGGAAGCGGCCGGTCCAGGATGTCCTCGGCGTACGTGCCGTTGAACACCTTGATCACGGGGTGGCCCAGGTGCCGCTCGATCCAGCGGCTCTCGGTGAGACCGTCGTCCTCGATGGCGGCGATCCGACCGTCGCGCTGCTGCGGGTAGTAGTTGTTGGTGTCGATGAGGGCGAAGCCCTCCGCCGCGTCCGCGAAGAGGTTCGAGGGCAGGTCGGGAACCGCCTTGAGCGGCACGGTGACGACGACGATCTCCGCGCCGCGCGCCGCCTCCTCGGCGGTGACGGGCGTCGCGCCGGTCTCCTCGGCGAGCGCCGTGAGGGTGTGCGGACCACGGGAGTTGGCGACGGACACGTCGTGTCCGAGTGCCGTGAGGCGACGGGTGAGGTTGCCGCCGATGTTGCCTGCGCCGATGATGCCGATCTTCATGAACGTTCCTTCCGAGCCGGTGCGACGGGGTGTCACGAAGGGTCTGAACCTCCTGCCCTGGGCGAGGTATTCCCGGTTCGTCCCGCCGTGTCGTGAGGGCTTGGAGGTGCCGCGGTGAATCCTGCGCCGTTCCGGCATGCGGAAGTCGGCGGATGAGCGATGATCCCCCGTGACGTGGTGGTCCGTGGAGAGGGCAGTCGATGACCGTGCGGGAAGACGCGCACCAGCAGCATGAGGGGCGGAACGAGGGGCCGGGCGAGGGGCGGGGCGAGGGGCCGGGCGAGCCGGTACCCGACCGGCGGCGCTTCCTCGGGTACGTGCTCGCGGCGCCGACCCTCACCGTCGCCGCGCAGTTCGGCGAGGCGGTCCTCGCTCCCGCCCCGGCACGCGCCGCCGCCCCGGCACTGGTGCCGTCCCTGCCCGGGCCTTCCGAGATCTACGACCTCAACGACATGCTCACGCACGCCGCCCTGCCCACCGCGAACCTGATCACGATCCGCATCGAGGCCGACGGCTCCGCCTCCTTCGCCCTGCCCCGCGCCGAGGTCGGCCAGGGCATCACCACCTCCTCCGCGATGGTGATCGCCGAGGAGCTCGACCTCCCGCTGGAGAAGGTGCGCGTCACCCTCGCGGACGCCCGCCCGGAACTGCTGTTCAACCAGATGACCGGCGGCTCCAACACCACCATCGCCACCTTCACCCCGCTCCGTGTCGCCGCAGCCGTCGCCCGGGGCCGGCTGCTGCGCGCCGCCGCGCTCGAACTCGGCGAGCTGCTCGGCTCGCTCACCGCCAAGGCCGGCGCGGTCGTCTCCTCGGCGACCGGCCGGAGCCTCGGCTACGGCGAACTGGCCGCGAAGGCGGCCGCGGTGAGTGACGCGGCCGTCGCGGTCGTCCTCAAGAAGCCGTCCGAGTTCACGGTGATCGGCACCGCCCAGCGTCGCGTCGACGCCCTGGAGGCCGTGACCGGCCGCAAGCGGTTCGCGATGGACGTGCGGGTGCCCGACGCCCTGCCCACGATGGTCTGCCGGCCGCCGACCATCAACGGCACCGTCCGCTCGGTCGACAACCTGGCCGAGGTGCGTGCCATGCCCGGCATCACCGACGTCGTACGGATCTCCACCGGCGTCGCCGTGCGCGGCCGAACCTTCGGCCAGTGCATCGACGCCGTCCGGGCCCTCAGCGTCACCTGGGGACCGGGAACCGCCGAGGGGGCCTCGGACGCGACCGTCCAGCGGAAGCTGCGGGCTGCCGAACTGCCGCTGGTCGTGCCGCCGTTGCCGCTGCTCACCAAGGCCGTCGACGCGCGCTTCACCTTCCACTTCTCCAGCAACAGCGCCCTGGAGACCAACTGCGCCGTCGCGGACGTCCGTGCGGACTCGGCCGAGATCTGGGCGAGCCTGAAGACGCCGATCGTGGCGCAAGAACAGATCGCCCTCCGGCTCGGCCTCCCGATCACGGCCGTGAAGGTCCATGTCACCGAGGGGGGCGGCTCGTTCGGCCGCAAGCTCTTCCACGACGCCGCCGGGGAGGCGGCCGAGATCTCCCGGGCCATGGGCAAGCCGGTGAAGCTGATGTGGCACCGGACCGACGACTTCCGGCAGGGCCGTACGCACCCCATGTCGACGTCCCGGGTCCGGGCCACGTACACGCTCGGCGAGGTGCTGACGTACGAGCAGCGCCACACCTCCGTCGCCACCGACTTCGGCCACGGCCTCGGCGAGATCATCACCTCCTCGGCCGCCCAACTGCCGGTGGGAGACCTCGCGTTCTCCGAGACGATCTTCGCGCTGACCCAGCAGAGCCCGTACCACTTCGGGGTCACCACCCAGCTGCTCAGCGAGACGGACAAGGGGTTCAACACCGGCTCCATGCGCGGCATCTACTCGCCGAACGTCCGGTGCGCGCAGGAGCTGGTCGTGGACGAACTCGCCAGGCGCATGGGCAAGGACGCGTACGACTTCCGCCGCCGGCACCTCAAGGAGGAGCGTGCCCGCGCGGTCCTGGACAAGGTCGCCGAGCTGGGCCGTTGGGGCAGGGCGATGCCCTCGGGCACGGCCCAGGGCATCGCGCTCCACCCCGAGTACCACGCCTTCGTCGCCGTGCTCGCCGAGATCGACTGCCGGCCGGAAACCACCGGCCGGAGGATCCCCGACGCGTACACCGGCCCCCGTGTGACCAAGGTCGTCTGCGCGGTCGACGTCGGCCTCGCCGTCAACCCGCGCGGTCTGGAGGCCCAGATGATGGGCGGGATCGCGGACGGCATCGCCCTCGCGCTGACCTCCGGTCTCCACCTCGAGAACGGCCACTTCCAGGAGGGGAGCTGGGACAACTACTTCTACACCCGGCAGTGGAACACCCCGCCGGAGCTGGAGATCGTCGTCATGCCGCCGACCTCGGACCGGCCGGGCGGCGCGGGCGAGCTGGCCGTCGGGGCCGCGATGGCCGCCGTGGCCTGCGCGTACGGCCGGGCCACCGGCACCATGCCGACGACCTTCCCCGTCAACCACGGCGAGCCGCTCTCCTTCGAGCCGCTGCCCACCACCCCGCCGATCCCCGCCTCGCCGGTCGACGGCCTCGACCGCGCCTTCTAGGACCCAGGAGCCACCGTGCCGCACCACACCTTCATCCTCAACGGCAAGGCCGTCACGGCCGAGGTCGAGGACGACGTCCGGCTGCTGTGGGTGCTCCGGGACGTCCTCGGTGTCACCGGCCCCAAGTACGGCTGCGGGCTCGGCGTCTGCCAGGCGTGCACCAGCCACATCAACGGCAAGGCGTTCAACCCCTGCTCCGTGCCGGTCGCGGCGATCGCCCCGACCGACGAGATCACCACGATCGAGGGCCTGCCGGCCACTGTCGGCGCGGAGCTGCACCCGATGCAGGAGGCCTGGCTGGATCTCGACGTGGTCCAGTGCGGCTACTGCCAGCCCGGGCAGATCATGACGGCCGTCGCGAAGGTCCGCGCGGCGCGCGAGGCCGGGCGGGAGATCGACGAGGCCGACCTGGACGAAATCCGCAACATCTGCCGGTGCGGGACCTATAACCGGATCCGAGAGGCGATCGTGGCGGGAGCCCGCCGGATGCCCTGACACCAGCGATGAGCCGGCCCGGGCCGGCCCGGCACGAGGGAGAGCGGACCATGGCACGGAAGATCGTCCTGTTTATGGGGGTCTCCCTCGACGGCTACATCGAGGGACCCGACCGGGACATCAGCTGGCACCGGGTCGACGAGGAGCTGCACCAGTACTTCAACGACGAGCTCGCCACGATGGGCGGCTTCCTCGGCGGCCGGGTCACCCACGAGCTGATGGCCGCCTACTGGCCCGACGCCGGCAAGAGCCCGGACAGCTCGCCGCAGGAGGTGGAGTTCGCCGCCCTCTGGCGCGACATGCCCAAGATCGTCTACTCCACCACGCTGGAGAGCGCGGACTGGAACACGACCGTCGTCCGCCGGGTGGACCCCGACGAGGTCCGGGCCCTGAAGGAGCAGCCCGGCGGTGACCTGGCCCTCAGCGGCGCCGACCTGACGGCGGCGTTCCTCGAGCACGACCTGATCGACGCGTTCCACATCAGCGTCCACCCCGTCCTCATCGGCCAGGGAAAGCCGCTCTTCGGCCCCAGGCACTCCGAGATCCCGCTCACCCTCACCGCGACCCGCACCTTCGGCAACGGCGTGGTGATCCTGCGGTACGACCGGACCCGCTGAGGGGAGGCGGCGGCGCCCCCGTGGCATCGCGGGGCCGCACTCGGCATGCGACGCGAGCGGCGGTGGGTTCTGCTGGGCGGGAATGCCTCGGCTTTCCCGGCATCTCCGAAAGGGCGGAACCCATGGCTGACAAACCCGCGATCGTCCTGGTCCACGGCTTCTGGGGCGGCGCCGCGCACTGGGCCAAGGTCATCGTCGAGCTCCGGCGGCGGGGCTTCGGCGCCCTGCACGCGGTGGAGAACCCGCTGACCTCTCTCGCCGACGACGCCGAGCGCACCCGCAAGATGGTGCGGCAGATCGACGGCCCGGTACTGCTGGTCGGCCACTCGTACGGCGGGGCGGTCATCACCGAAGCGGGCGATCTGCCCAACGTCACCGGTCTGGTCTACATCGCCGCCTTCGCCCCGGACGACGGGGAGAGCCCGGGCGGGATCACCCAGGAGCAGCCCCCCGCCGCCTTCGAGAACATCGCCCCCGACTCCGACGGCTACCTCTGGATCAAGCAGGACAAGTTCCATGAGAGCTTCGCCCAGGACGTGTCGGCGGACGAGGCGCTCGTCATGGCCGTGACGCAGAAGGCGCCGCTCGGATCGACCTTCGGGGACAACGTCACCGCCCCCGCCTGGCGCGCGAAGCCGACCTGGTACCAGGTCTCCACCGCCGACCGCATGATCCACCCGGACAACGAGCGCCGCATGGCGCAGCGCATGAATCCGCGCCGGATCGTCGAACTGGACGCCGGGCACGCCTCGCTGGCCTCCCAGCCCGTCCCCGTGACCGACCTCATCGAGGAGGCCGCCGCGGCGGGCGGCTGAGCGATGCCCGCCCAAGTTGTCACGAGAGCGGCGCCGGCCCTTCCGGTCGTGTTCGTCATGGCTTCCCCGGTCGTACCCAGGATCCTCCTGGGTACGACACAGAGAGAGGCCCCTCCCGTGCAACGACGTGAGTTCGCGGCAGCCGTCACCGCCGCCATCGCCGCCCCGGCCGTCCTGGCCGCGCCTCCGGCACAGGCCGCCGCCTCGGACCGTGCCGCCTCGGACCGTGCCGCCTCGGACCGTGCCGAGCGCCGGGGCGACGAGAGCCGGGGTGGCGAGGGGCTGCCGCACCACATGCTCGCGGTGCTCGCCGCCGAGCTCGACGACAAGGTCGCGGCCCGCGCCCTCGTCCCGCACCTGTACGACGTCGGCTTCGACTGGCGCCCGGAGACCGCCGCACTCGGCGAACTCGACTTCATCGTCGCGTACGGCTTCGGCAACCGGCCCCCGGCCGGCGGCGGCGACCCCTCGAAGGTGCGCCACGAGCCCGGCCCGGTCAACGAGGCGCTGGCCGACACCGTCGCCGCGCTCCGCAAGCGCCGCGACGTGCCCGTCTACGCGCAGTGGGAGATCGCCCGCTTCCTGGAGTCCAAGCACCACATGACCGACGTGACCTCGATCGAGCCCGTCGTCGGCCCCGACGGGACCCTCACCTACCTCTCCACGGACGGCGTCGCCGCCCAGGTCGCCGAGGCAAGGAAGGCGCTCCCCGGAGGCATCGGCACGGCGGGCGTCATCGGCTTCCGCGACCATGTGAAGCGGTGTGTGCAGACCACCCGCGACCGGGGCATGCGGGCGTACGCGCCGCGCGGGATCGAACTGCCCGCGACGTACGACGCCGAGTCAGGTCAGGCCTGGACGCGCCGTCGCGATCTCTACCTGGTGCACGACATGACGGCCCAGTGGACCGTGCTGCGGCAGAAGCTGATCGCGCGCGCCTACCCCAACGGCTGATCCGGTCCGACGCGTTCCGACCCCTTGTGGGCTGCGCGGCAACTCCTTACTGTCGGGTAAGTCGCCCTGGCGGACAGGGCAGTTGATGCCGCACGGTCTCCCGGAAGGAACATCGATGTCTGCTGTCCGGACGCGGGGCGCCCGACGCCTCCTGCTCGGTTCCCTCGCCGCCGCCCTCGCGCTCACCGTCGGAGGCGGCGGTGTCACCGTCGCCGCCCCGCAGGCCGCGTCCTCGGCGCCCACGGGGCACGCGGGCCTCCGGCCGGTCATGTTCGTCGGGAACAACTGGGACGGCACCGCCGACGTCATCGAGGCCGCCGGCGACTTCTCCCGCATCGGCCGGATCAACGTCATCCCGGACCGCGAGCAGCGGATGTGGGAGATCGGGCTCAACCCCGTCAAGCTCGCCTTCTTCCTCGGCGTCCGGCTGGGCCCGGGCGAGGGCCACGACCAGTTCGTCGACGACATGTACGCCACGCCCGACGGATCGGCGATGGTGGTCTCCCGGCCGAGCTTCGCCGACGTCGTCTCGATCGACCTGCGGACCGGCGCGATCAACTGGCGCTTCCCCGTGTCCGGTTTCCGCTCCGACCACATGGCCGTCTCGCCCGACGGCACCCGCGTCGCCGTGTCGGCCTCCACGTCCAACCGGGTGCACGTCCTCGACATCACCACGGGCCGGGAGGTCGGCTCCTTCGCCACCGGGGACAAGCCCCACGAGAACGTCTTCACCGCCGACGGCCGGTACCTGTGGAACATGGCCATCGGCGAGGTGACCACCGCGCTCGACGGCCCCGGCTGGGACTGGACCAAGGGCGACCGCCGCATCACCGTGGTGGACGCCCGCACCTTCGAGCAGGTCAAGGTGATCGACATGCGTGCCCGGCTCGACGCCTTCGGCCGCAAGGACCTCTCCGACGCCGTCCGGCCCGTCGCGTTCACCCCGGACGAGTCCACGCTCTACTTCCAGGTCTCCTTCTTCAACGGCTTCCTGGAGTACGACGTCGCCACCGACCGCATCACCCGGCTCAAGACCCTCCCCGAGAACCCGGCGACCGACCCCGACCGGACCACCTGGGTCAACGACTCGCGCCACCACGGCATGTCCATGAGCCCCGACGGCTCCAAGCTCTGCGTGGCCGCGACCATGGACGACTACGCCACCGTCGTGGACCGGAAGAGCCTCAAGGAGGGCCCGCAGGTGCCGGCCGCCAAGCCGTACTGGGCCACCGTCAGCGGCGACGGCCGTTCCTGCGTCGTCTCGGAGAGCGGCGCGGACAAGGTGACGGCCATCGACTTCGCCACCGGTCGCCCGGTCGCCTCGGTCGCGGTCGGCGACCACCCGCAGCGCGTCCGCCTGGCGCACATCCCGGCCGACTGGACGGGCCCGTCCGCCGTCCGGTGAGCAACCCGGAGCGCGGAGCGGTCGGAGGGAGGCAGTCAGGGGAGGGCGGTCAGAGGGGGGCGACGTTGCCCGTCGCCAACCTCTCCCGTACCGCGTCGAGATACTCGGCCACCGCGTCCCGGTTACGGGTCAGGAACCGGATGCGCTCCGTCATCCGGTCCCGCTCGCCCTCCAGCGTGGCGAGCATCTCGGGGGTGGCGTCGGGGAAATGGATGACACGGGGCTTGTCGAGGCAGGGCAGGATCTGCTTGATGATCCGCGTCGGCAGGCCCGCGTCCAGGAGACCGCGGATCTGCTGGACCCGGTCCACGTTCGACTCGTCGTAGACGCGGTAGCCGTTCGGCAGACGATCGGCCACGATGAGACCCTGTTCCTCGTAGTAGCGCAGCATCCGGCGCGGGGTGCCGGTGCGGTCCGCCAGCTCTCCGATGCGCATGTGGTCCACCTCACAGCTCTTTGCTTTGACCTTCACATCAATGTGAGGGTTTGAGCATACGTGCCATGAGCAACCACACCGCACAGAAGGCCGGTTCGCCCGCACGCGAGAGCCTGCACGGGAGCGCGACCCCCGCCCGGCTGCCCTGGCCCGCGCTTCTCGCCCTGGCCACGGCCGTCTTCGTCACCAGCCTCACCGAGACCCTGCCCGCCGGCGTCCTCCCCGCGATGAGCGCCGACCTCGGCGTCGGCGAACCCGCCATGGGCCAGTCGGTCACCGTCTACGCCGTCGGCACGGCCCTCACCGCCATCCCGCTCACCGCGGCCACGGCCGCCTGGCGCCGCAAGCGGCTGCTGCTCACGGCGGTCGTCGGCTTCGCCGTCGCCAACACGGTCACCGCACTCTCCACCCACTACCCCCTCACCATGGCCGCCCGGTTCCTCGCGGGCGTCGCCGCCGGTCTCGCCTGGGCGCTCCTCGCGGGCTACGCGCGGCGCATGGTGGCCGCCCACCTCCAGGGCCGGGCGATCGCCGTCGTCATGACCGGCATCCCGGTCGCCCTCTCCCTGGGCGTCCCGGCCGGCACCTTCCTCGGCGCCGCGCTCGGCTGGCAGGTGACGTTCCTGCTCATGACCGCACTGGCCGCCGTCCTCACCGCCTGGATCGCGCTCACCGTCCCGGACTTCCCCGGGCAGCCCCGCGGCGGCCGGGCACCGGTCCGGCGGACCCTGGCCGTACCGGGCGTCGCCCCGGTCCTCCTGGTCACCCTCGTCCTCGTCCTCGCCCACACGATCCTGTACACCTACGTCGCCGCCTTCCTCGACCACCGGGGCATGGGCGGCTCCACCGGCACCGTCCTCCTCGTCTTCGGCGCGGCCTCGCTGCTGAGCATCTGGTTCACCGGCCTCCGCATCGACCGGGGCGTCCGCGCCCTGACCCTCGCGGGCACCGCCCTGTTCGCCGTCGCCGCGGGCGCGCTCGCCGCGGCGGCGGACAGCCCGGTCCTCGTCCTCGCGGCCGCCGGGCTGTGGGGGCTCGGCTGGGGAGGCGCGCCGACCCTGCTGCAGACGGCCGTCGGCGACGCCGCCGGCGAGGCCGCCGACACCGCGCAGACCATCCTCGTCAGCCTCTGGAACGCCGCCATGGCGGGCGGTGGCCTCGCCGGCGGCCTGCTGCTCGAAGGCCTCGGCGCGGGAGCCCTGCCCTGGAGCGTCCTGGCTCTCCTGATCCTGGTCCTCGCCGTCGTCGCGGCCGCCCGCACCCACGGCTTCCCGGCCCGCCGAGGCCGCGCCGACGGGTGACGGCGGGCCCTGACGGCGGGGCCGCCCAGCGGGCTTCGAGACGTCGTACCCCTACCCGTCATACTTCGGAGCCACCCGCCGACTGCCCCCTCCGGCGGGACGCCGACGACGACGCGTGATCCCTACCTTCGGCACCGGAACGACTCACCACCCCGGTACGGAAGGACACGCCATGGCGTCCCGCCCGCGCAGCCGCCGGCTGCGCCGCACGCTGCTCACCGCGCTCGTCATCGCCTCCGTGGCGGTGCCCACCGCGGGCGCCGCCCGCCCCGCCGCCGTCCCCGCGCCCCCGCCGCCCGCGCTCGGCCCCCTCGCCCCGGTCACGGCCGACGGCCTCGAAGCCCGGTACGCCGCCAACCGGGACGCCGTCCTCGCCGCCGAGCGGACCGCCGCCGACTACGGCGACCGGAAGCGGGCCGCAGTCCTGCGGGGCATGGCCGCCCGGGACAGGCGGCTCCTCTCCTTCGACGGCCGGGACGGCGGCCGCAGCGTCGAGGTCGTCGGCGACCTCGTGCGCGCCGAGCGCGTCGCCGTCCTCGTTCCCGGCTCCGACACCGCGCTCGGCAGCGAGCGGTTCCGGGCCGGGGCCGTCGCCCTCCACCGGGAGCTGGGGGAGCGGGCCGCGGTCCTCGCCTGGCTCGGCTACAGCACCCCCGCCACCGCGAGCGCCGCCGCCGTGACCCCCGGGCGGGCAGACGCGTCCGCGCCCGGACTGCGCGCGTTCGTCGAGGAGTTGAGGGCCGCCAGGCCCGCCGCCCGGATCACGCTCCTGTGCCACTCCTACGGCTCCGTGGTCTGCGCCAGGGCCGCCCACGGACTCCCCGCCGACGCGCTCGTCCTCTACGGCAGCCCCGGCACCGGCGTCGACCGGGCCGCGGACCTGGGGACCGGGGCCACCGTCTGGGCGGGCCGGGGCGCCGCCGACTGGATCGCCCACGTACCGCACCTGCGGCTCGCGCTGCCTCTCGGCGAACTCGGCTTCGGCACCGACCCGCTCGACCCGGAGTTCGGTGCCCGCGTCGTCGCGGCCGGGTCCGGCGGACACAGCGACTACCTCGTGCCCGGCTCCGTCCCGCTCGCCAACTTCGCCCGGATCGTCGAGGGAAGGGAGCCCACCCGTGCGTGACCTCGTCCGGCGCGTCGAGTCCGCCACCCCACCGGGCCGGGACCGCGGCCTCGACGCGCTGCGCGCCCTGGCCATCCTCGGCGTCGTCCTCGGGCACTGGCTCGTCACCGCCCTCGTCGTCGACAGCGGTACGGTGCGCGGCGCCAGCCCTCTCACCCATCTGCCCGAATTCACCCCGGTCTCCTGGGTGTTCCAGACCCTGGCCGTCTTCTTCCTGGTCGGCGGGGCCGTCGCCGCGCGGAGCCATGCCGCCGCCCGCGCCCACCACGAGAGCCACCGCTACCTGCACTGGCTGGGAGCCCGCCTCGGCAGGCTCTTCCGGCCCGTCGCCGCCGTCCTCGCGGTGTGGACCGTGGTCGCGCTCGCGATGCTCGCCGAGGGAGTGCCCTGGCAGACCGTGCACACGCTCGGCAAGCTCGTGCTCTCCCCGCTCTGGTTCCTGCTCGTCTTCGCCGCGCTGACCGCCGCGACCCCGCTCGTGGTCCGCGTCCACCCGCTGTGGCCGCTCGTCGTCGTCCTCCACGTCGACCTTCTCCGCTTCGGCCTCGACGGACCCGCGTGGCTCGGCTGGATCAACGTGGCCGCCGGCTGGCTCGTCCCGTACTGTCTCGGCGCGGCCTGGTCCCGCAGCGGGCCGAAGGACCGCCGCACCGGCTGGGCCCTGCTGCTCGGCGGGGCCGCCGCCACCGCGCTCCTCGTCGTCCTCGCCGGCTACCCCGCCGCCATGGTCGGCGTCCCCGGCGCCCCGGTCTCCAACCTGAACCCGCCCACCCTCGCCGCCGTCACCTTCGGCCTCGCCCAGTGCGGCGGCGCCCTGCTGCTGCTCGGACCGCTGCGCCGGGCCCTGCGCCGGCCCGCCGCCTGGGCGGCCGTGGCCCTGCTCAACCTCAGCGCCATGACCGTCTTCCTCTGGCACCAGACCGCGATGATCGCCGTGACCGCCACCGGACTGCCGGCGCGTGAACTCCTCGGCCCCGGAGCGCTTCTGGGCCTGCACTCCGTCCCCGACGGCTACGGCTGGGTACTCGCCCGGGTCGCCTGGCTCCCGCTCTTCGCCGCCGCGCTGCTCCTCTGCTGCGCCGCTTTCCACACGTACGAACAGGGCGGCCGGCGCACCCGGACCGACCGCCCGAAGCGCCCCGCCGAGACGAAGGAGGCACGACGTGCCTAGGGTTGACCCGCGGAAACGAGGACAGGTGGGGGAGCGCATGGGGGACGGCTACGGCGTGCGTACGAGGTACGCGCTGCGGGACACGCCGCGCACGGTCCACGGTGAACTGGGGAACTGGGCCCGCGACCCACTGCCCCGCCACACCTGGCTGGGCTGGCTGCCGCACGCCCATGTCGTGCTGTTCGCGGTGCTCGTGGGCATCGGCGACATCAATGTGTACGCCCGGGTCGAGGGCGCCGGCTCGGGCCAGGCCCGCGCGCTGGTCCTCGTCCAGGTGCTCGCGCTCGTCCTTGCGCTGTCCCGGCCCGTGGCGGCCTGGTGGATCTCCACGACCGCGCTCTTCCTGATAGGGCTGAGCACCCAGCACGCCGCCGGCGCGGCCGGGCTCTGGCCCTGGAGCGGTTTCGGGATCGCCCTGCACACCCTGCTGCTGTTGCTCCTCGCTCTGCGCGTGTCCGCGCCGGCCGCCGGTGCCGCCCTGACCCTCACCGTCCTGTCCGGCGCGCTGAACCTCGTCGTCGCGTCGAGCGGGGGCTCCCTGACCGGCGGGACCATCGCCTTCACGATCGCCGTGGTCGTCGGCGTCGCGCTGCGCAGCAGTCGCGTCGCCAGGACCCGGCTCAGCGCCCAGCAGGTCCTCACCGCCGAGGAGCGCTCCCGGCGCACGCTCCTGGAGGAGCGCGGACGGATCGCCCGCGAACTGCACGACGTCGTCGCCCACCACATGTCCGTCATCTCCATCCAGGCGCAGGTCGCCCCGCACCTCGTCGAGAACCCCTCCGACGAGCTGCGCGAGCACCTCGCCGGCATCCGCCAGAACGCGGTCGAGGCGCTCACCGAACTCCGGCGGGTCCTCGGCGTCCTGCGCGCCGAGGACCCCGCCCGCGAACGGGGCGCGGACGCTCCCCAGCCCACCCTGGCGCGCCTCGGCGAAAACCTAGACAACCTGCGTGCCGCCGGGGTCGCCG